>DAHXPE010000085.1 GCA_027364495.1 Candidatus Heimdallarchaeota archaeon
CTACAGCGTTCTCAATAATTTAAAATTTAAAAAAATAAAAATAAGAAATAAAACAATCGAATAAAAATAAATTACTAACAAAACCTCCTTTTCAGTTGTTAATAATATAAAAACTGACTGGACAAATCATATTTTGATTTATTTTTATTAACCCTTGCTAAGAACAAAGAATTATCAAAAACAGATGAATTAATCTTTTTAGATTCTGTATTTAGAAAATAATTACCTTCATCTGATTTTTTAAGGACCGAATGTGATATCAATTTATTGAGAATAATTCTATATTCATATCGATGATTAAATCGATCTTTCAAATATTTTTCACTGAAACCTGAACCATTATCAACAAATTTTAGAAAACTCATAATTGTCAAATAAGCGGACCGGTATTCTTTTTGTACTTGAATATCAGCCTCTGATTCGATTTCAAAATGAATATCTGTTAAAAAGCTCATAATCCTTCCTTTCATAATCGTTTATAAAACCCGACAAAATACTTGGTTAATATTTTGTCAAAATAAATTACAAAACTTAAAATTTTAAAAGATTTGATTTAAGAAATGGAGATATTATATGCATTGTTCATTATGCGAAAAAGAAATTAGTAATTATTCTCCTTCTATACATGAATTATTAATCGATGAGAATCATGTTTATGAAATTTGTTTAAATTGTATCGATAAAATTATGAAATGGCAACAAAAATCTATTACAAAATTATTTCCGACTAAAGCACTTAAAAGGCGTTTTAATTGACTTCAATTATAGCAAATAACAAATTATAAATATTGAATTATTTATAGTTTGTTTTCATCAAACCAAATTATTCCATATGTAAAAGTTAGTTCTGTACCAAGTTTTATATTCTCTTTTGAATTATAAACAGTAATTCCTTGTCATTATTTTTGCTAAGTCTGACAATAGGACTCGAAGAGTGATTATACAGACTGGTGAAAATTACACACAAAGCTTTCTTTTCGATTCGTTTTTCAAATACTTACTTTCTGTCTATTTTAGACTTTTTACTTATAATTTTAGTTGGTCAAATGAGCTAAATGTACATCCTTCAAAAAGTCTCACCAAGTTATTGATTTAATTAAGCATATGATGTCATAAATCTTATTAATTGGATTATCTTCTTGAAAAAAAAGAAGACTGAATTAAAAATTAGCTGTTCAATTCTCAAACTATTTATATTCCAAATGTACTACTTAAATGGAGATTAAGAATAAAATGACATATCCAAAATTTAGCCTGTATGACTTATTAGTTAAGGATGAAGTAAAAGCGCTAATTTTTGATAAATTTGGTCAAAAACATCATTTTCGATTATTCCCCTATAAACAGAACATATTTGGTGCATTTGAAGCTTATATTTATAGTTCAATTGACGTTAGATATCAATCAAAGAAATTTAAAAACCTGGTATTAACGGAGGAAGATAAAAGAGTTGTGTTATTTGCATTTATGCACCGTGATTCATTGGGAACTCCAGATGGAATGGGTGATTTCCCCGTTCTAACTCAATTTATAGGAGCTTTGAGTCCAGGTTCTAGTGAGGATAATTACATTTTTGATCGATCATTACTTCTAAAATTATATAAAGAAACAAATCTTCTAAAATTAAATAATAATTCAAAAGCTCAAATCAATGAAAAAGTTCCATTACCTAAATCATTAATTAAGATACTTTCACTTTCTATGTCTTATTGCTATTTCGACAAGGTTTCAATATTGAACGGTTCAATATGTGTTAATTGTGCTCGAGAATTGCAAGATGCTGGTTATGACGTTCCAAAAGATTTTATTTCGGAAATTATTTCTACAAAATCAATTTAGCCACTTTTTTAATGGATGAATCATAAAAAATATTTTAAAAACAAAAATATTTTTTCTTGTAACGATTTAATTTACAGGTAACAAGATTACCATAAAATGGAAGATAATTAAGAAAAAAAGTTCCAAATTTTTTCTTAAAATTTGGTTATGGATGATTTGTTTCTTCAGATCAGTATAATCCTAACTATGCTAAAATTATGCCAAAAAATCATTTCTTTAGGGAAATTCAATCTAATTATTGGAATTCAGAAATTAGAATCTCAGAATATGAAAAAATGATGTAACTTATCAAGTTATCATTTGAAACTTCATTAGTCATCTATTCAATGATTTCTAGAAGAATTTTTGATGAACTTCCAAACTTATTTGTAGCATTTATACATGGCGAAGATTTTTTCCAGAAAGAATAGGTGATTTTGAACACGGTTTTATTGTTAAACCCGATTTTTTGGCAATTGATAATAAGAAAAATCCTGAAAATTATTTAGGAAAATTTGGGTCGATTCTTTAACTCATGATTCTAAACAATTACAATAAATATTGAGTAATTTGGTGAGGATAAAATAGCTCTTGGAACAGATTATCCGTTCCCGTCAGAAGAAGCAGAACCCGGAAAATTAATTTAGTCAATGGATTACTATTAAGACAAAAATGAAAATTATTGAGATTTAATGCATTTGATTGGTCAGGAATTTCATAAGATAAATAGCAAAAATATACCTAAGATTTAAATTTTATTTCGAAATATACTATTATAAGGTCATTTTATAATGGAATTCGAGCCCACTAAAGAATTTGCACTTAAAATGGATGAAGAAGATACATTAAAAGATTATAGAAAATTATTCTACTTTCCAAAGTTGCAAAACGGTCAAGATGTAATTTACTTTTGTAGTAACTCATTGGGACTACAACCTAAAGGAGTAAAAAGTCTCCTTGATAATGAACTGTTAATGTGGCAAATCCATGCTGTTGAAGGACACTTTAAGGGAACTAAATGGGTATCCTATCATGAATATGTAAGTAAATTAGCATCTCAAATGGTTGGCGCTAAAAAAGAAGAGGTAGTCATTATGAATACTTTAACCGTTAATTTGCATCTTATGATGATTTCTTTTTATAGACCTACTCCACAAAGATATAAAATACTCATTGAAAAATCGGCTTTTCCTTCGGACCAATATGCTGTGAAAAGTCAAATCGAACTTCATGGTTATGACCCTAAGAATGCATTGATTGAAATTGCTCCTAGAACTGGTGAACATGTTATCAGAACAGAAGATATAATTGAGACTATTCAAATTCATGGTAATGAAATTGCACTTATATTATTTCCAGGTGTTAATTATTTAACTGGTCAGGTCTTTGATTTTAAGACAATAACTAAAGTTGGTCATGATTATAATTGTGTTGTGGGTTTTGATTTAGCACACGCTTTTGCTAATGTTGAATTACGTCTTCATGATTGGAACGTTGACTTTGCAGTATGGTGTACCTACAAATATGGTTGCGGAGGACCTGGCTCAATAGCTGGATGTTTTGTACATGTCAATAACATAGCTAAGAAATTACCAAGATTAGCTGGTTGGTGGGGTCATGATAAAGACACAAGATTTTTAATGGGCCCGGATTTTGTTCCAATCTCTTCAGCAGAAGGCTGGGCTCTTTCCAATCCACCTGTTTTTGCGATTACTCCATTAATTACTTCATTTGAAATAATTTTAAAGGCTAATATGGATAATTTATTCGCTAAAAGTAAACTTTTGACAAATTACTTGGATTTTTTGATCACCAACCTTCATTCTAATAAAATTTTTATAACTCCAAAAGATCAATCAATGAGAGGTTGTCAAATTTCTATACATGTTAAAGAAAATGGAAAGCTATTGCATCAAGCATTAACTGATACTGGTATTATTTGCGATTGGCGTGAACCCGATGTTATTAGAGTTGCTCCTGCACCATTATACAATAAATTTATAGAAGTTTATGAATTTATAGAAACGTTCAAATCTTTTTTACATAAATAAATATTTTCTAGAACGTCAATTCATTATATCTCTTCAGTACTTCTTGGTAGGCTTTTTCAGTGTCAAAATGTTCAAATTTAGAAATATTCGCAACTTCTTTAAGAATAAGAAAAAAGTTTATTTTTTATTTTTCCTTCATGACTGAGTTAATCTATAGTTCATATTTTCTTGGCAAAACGAGGACAACCAACAGAAATTAGGTGTGTTTTTGGCTTGTGTCCAAATTTGGCTAGTCAGAATGAATCTTTTATTGTCAGATGAGAGTTTAGCTTCTTCCAATACATATTATTACGCTTCAGTTAATTCACTGAATCCAATCTTAGTTTGATATTTTCCATTGTTATATGAAGCTGACAAAAATCGCTGAAATTACTATTCTTCTTCTCTTTCATTCAATTTTTACATCAAATAGTTTTATCTGCCATTTTTTTATTGATAAAAATTAGTTTTGATATATTTAACGTTTTTACTTGCCCATTTTATTATAAGACCTAATATAACCCAAATAATTGCAACATACCATGCCGTTGGTGAGTAGAGATATAAAAATACAGCAATCAAGAATTTACTAATCAAACCAGTAATAGGAAGAGCCGGAAAAAATGGTGTTTTAAAGGGAAAATTCCCTTTTCGTTTCCTTAGTATAATGGCAGAATAATTAACTAAAGTAAAAAGAAGAAGAAACATAACATCAGCAGAAGCAATAACATCGTTTAATGCTAGAAACACTACGATAAATATGATTAATGTACCAGATCCCCAAATAGAGACCCATGGAGTTTTAGTTCTAGAATGAATTTTGAGGAATTGTTTAGGTAAATTATTGTCTCTAGAGAGAGCTAAAGCTACTCTGCTTGATGAATAAATTGTTGCATTTAGGGTTGCTATGGCTCCAAATATCATAGCAATTACCATAATTGGACCTAGTAAAAAATATAAATTACTACTTGCATTGATTAAACCTTCATCACCACCTGCAATTATTGTAGGTTCTAAATTTGCTGCTATAGCACTTAAGAATACTAATAAATAAGTGAAAAATAAAGCAGTTAATGAAATAACAATTGCTTTAGGTATAGTCTTTTCAGGAGCAATAGCTTCTTCCCCAGCCTGGGCACAGATCTCATAACCTTCAAAAGCTATAAATAAAACACCCATGATTATAACAATAGGGGTAAGTGGCGATGAAAACATACCAGAGAAATAAGATATACTGTTTGGAGTTTCAAGAGCTCGAAAGATAGCAAGTATTGAAAAAACTATTAACACCCCTACCTGAACTAAGATGATTAGAAATTCAGCTCTACCTGTTGAACTAGCACCTCTATAGTTAATCCATAAGAAGAAAATTGCAATTATTATTGCAATAAAAGTGGATACAATACTCCAATGAATAGGAATAATAATGGTTATGTAAGTGTTTTCATTAGCATTAAAAAACCATAAAATACCTTTATTAATAACTAAAATATAAAATGCACATGCAATGCTATGTCCGAGCCAACTAATCCATCCAGAAATAAAACCAATCGTCTCATTGGTTGCTTCCTTTACCCAAAGATAACCACCTCCAACTTCCGGAGAACCAGATGATAATTCTGCATAATTAAGTGCAGTAACCATAGAAATAAGATAGTTTAAAACTAAAGCTATAATTACTCCAGCCCCAATGACAGCTCCTGTATTTTTATCATACACGTAGCCCATAGTTGTTCCAGCTAAAATAAAAATAGAAGCACCTACCATTGCACCATATCCGAGGAGTGCAACATGGAAAGTTCCCATCTCACGAGTTAATTCTACCTCTTTTGTTTCAAAGGAAACTGGGGTTGAAAATTGTTCTTCCTCATTACTCAAATAATATTACGCCAATGGTTTGAAGGTGAAATTACCTTTAGTAAAACTCAATTTTTTAACAAGATATTAATATTAATAAAATAACCTTTTTTTTTATTATTAAATAGATTTTATACTTATTAGACCATGAATCAATTTATATTTTTAAAAATTCATAAAATAAGCCGTAAGAATAATATTTAAACGAGAAAATTAAATATTTAAAATCAAAACATAAAAAAGCAAATTGTTCAAATTTTGTTATGGATTCTTAATTATGCCTTCAGTTACTGCTGACACTTCTATGCCAAGCACAGATGATTTTTTTATCGGTTTAGAACAAATTATTGTTCCTATTGCAGGTAAAAAGTTTGAAAAATTAGCAATTACTGTTACTAAATTTATAGCTCATGAATATGGAGCTCATGTTCTTTTATATAATGTAGGTTCTGATCCTAATAAACCTATTTTTACTGAATTAGTAAGTTTACTTAAATCAGTCAAGGTTAAAGTAGATTTTGAATCTGAGACTCTACCTAAAGATAAAACCATACCTCAAATGATTATTAGAAGATATGAAAAAGATCCATTCCAATTAATGATTATACCAAGTAAAAGAAGATCTAAACGGATAGATAAATTTCTTTGGAATTCTGTTTCAGCTAAAGTAATACCAAATGTTGGTATAGATGTTTTACAAGTATATGCTCAGAAAAAAATTCCCCAAGAAATTGTGTTAAAAGACATTGGTTGTTTAATTCCTTTTTCAAAGAGAGATCCTTATTTGATTAGATGGGCCGCTTCAATAATCACATCAAAGGTAGACGCTAATCCTTTAATAGCCTATCATGTTGATGAATATCCATTAGTTACTCCTTCTGAATTTGTTTCCAAGGATCCGGAATATCTCAAGCATAAAGCAGATTTTGAAAAGAGAATGAAATACTTTAGTGAACGATATTCAATAGAAATGAAAACTCAGATGGTTATAGGAAAAACAATGCAAAAAACATTAGAGCAAGTCTTAAATAAGGATAATTTAGATTTGGTTCTCATGGGAGCTACAAAAATTCCCGCTAAATTTCATTTTGGAAGAACAATGTCTGAGAAACTTATTGACAATCTCAAATGTGGCGTGGTAATTCATCATTGGAGAGTTAATCATAGGAATGGTTTATAACTTAATATATAGGAATAGATTTTTTTCATAAATGATTTTTAAAAAATTTTTGTAAATTTGATTGGATTCTAGCTAATTTTTTGTAATAATAAATTAGATAAAGTCTTATTAGTCTCTTCAAAAAAATTAACTTTTGTTTTCAATTGATTAAAGTCATTGTACGACCTAATAGATTTATTTAAAGAAAATGATTCAGAAAAAATATTACCAAGGAAGTTTAAAAATTGTCTTGGAATAACTATTCCAAAAACTATGTTTGCAGTTTTATTTCTCCTTTTGTCAATAAGAGTAGAGTCATGCATTGTGAATGAATAACATATAACAGATAACTCTTTTTCTCTTATAGGAAAAGGAATTATAAATTGATTTTCAATAAAATTTTGTCCGATGCCTATAATAGCTATTGAGCTTACAGCAAAGAGAGCAAATTCTTTGTCTGTTAAATTGTACACTTTAACCATATTATCTGATTTTAATACCGTTTCAGGCCCCGACTCTGAATTTGTGGAAAGTACCCAACCAATTATTCCTTTTTCAATCAAATATTTAGGATTTGCTTTTTCGTGAAGCGTTATTATTGGATTTTGAGCTATCATTAACGTTATAAAAATATAAGAAAAAGATATAAAAAATCTTGAAATGAAAAATAGAGCGTTTGAAATTCCTAATAAATGAATTGGTAAAATTAGGCCTAAATAGTTTAAAGATACTCCAGCAAGCATCAACCATGAAGAATAAAGACTTTTTCTTTTGATATCTTGAGAAATAATAAAATCAGGATAATTTTTTTGCCAAAAAGTATACAAGAAAAGAACTAGGATCAGTAATGAAAACGCTATTAGTACCAAAATTGATACAAAAGGTGCTGTATATCTTTTCAAAATACCATTTTCTATATATAAGCCATAAACCGAGGAATTAGGATTATTAATTAATAATAAAGATAATTTAATTCCAGCAAGAAGTGCGAAAGCAATGGCTCCTATCCTAGCAAATATAGAGCGTTTAATTCCAAAATGAGATTGATTAAAAGTAAAGAACAAAAAAATAAATCCCAAAGTTCCAAAAATAACTCCTAATTCTTCAATTGTTATTAATTCTGTTAAGGAAAAAAAATCTTGAGTAACTAAAACTGGAATACCAGCTAAAACCCAAAGTAATGCGAAAATATCAGCAATAAAAAGTTGTACAAGAAATATTGAAGGGAATTTAATACTTATTTTTGTAAAATAAAGT
>DAHXPE010000089.1 GCA_027364495.1 Candidatus Heimdallarchaeota archaeon
ACTAAAGTGTAGGCTGATTATTAGGTAACGTAAGAGGGCGTTCTATAATATTGTTTGTCCAACGTTCTATTTTGGATGCAAACATAGCTGCAAGACCTTGATAACTTTGCCTACGTTTTACACCAGAGTACATATTATTTGTTGTAGTAAAATAAACTCCATCGTGTGTGCAAATTTCAGGTGTAAAGGATAGTATGCACCACCAGCCATCTTCCGCAGCGTGCCAGTTTCCATAGGATATACCAAATAAATGACGATTCACTGAAGTAATTGAAAAATTAATATAATCCCACCATTTTTGGTCTCTACTCCTATCAGGACAATTATATTGATACACAAATTCTAATCGTGCTTCATTGGGTAAAAGATTTCGAGATTTTAAGAATCCAGTCGCTAACATACCGGTTATCCCTCTGTTAGTAGTAAAATGGAGAATCTCTTTAATATCGCGTTGTACCAATAATTCTTGAATAGTCATAAAAGGATTTCCTCGTAAGTATCGTCACTGAGTATAGTAAATAACATTGATGCTTCACCCGGTTTATAGCCCAAAGTAACCGTAGAACGAGCTCTAGTTAAAGACATTGCTAATAAGCGCCTAAAATTTTCGAACGCGTTATCTCCTTCTTCATTACCATGGGGAGTAATTTCTTCATTAAGACCTAAAATAAAAACATGATCGAACTCCAAGCCTTTAGAAGAATGCATACTTAATAATGCTATATTTGTTCTGTCTTCAGGCCAGTCAGACTGTCTGCTAAGCTCAACAAATTTAAGTTTGTTCCTAGTTAATTGGGTTTTAAGATAACTAAACCATCCACCAGCACGTGGATGTACAAAAGCAACCGATTCGCTTCTTAGATCAATACTGCTGAGAATTACGCTGATAGCATGTGAGCATTGCTGTGAATAAGTTCCTTTTAATACTTTTGGTTTTGTGCCGCTCCTTTCACATGAATCTAAATCTGGTATAGTGCCATCATCAGTTAGATCAAGTCCATTTAAAAGTGGGCGAGCTAATGCGCAAATCTCTATGGTATTACGATGGTTTTGTTTAAGTAAAAAACTATGATTTGAATTAATTGTTATACCAACTTCTTTCCACGCCCAACCTCTTGGATAAATACGTTGTGCTGCATCAAGTACAAAAACTACAGTACTTGGTTCAGCTACATGTTTCATAATCGCTCTTATTTCATTTGCTGAGAAATCTTGAGTTTCGTCTGTAATAATAATGTCGTAACGAACATCCGAAGGATTCAGAAATAATTCTAAAGCTAAGTCATTCCAATCTTTTAGTCTCTTTTTATTTTTATATTCCAAGTAAGGCATAATTACTTTATCTAAAAGATTTTGACGCAATGTTATATTAACCCTAGGGGTCTTGCCGCGTCCAATTCTTTTCATCGTAACATATTTATTGAGTTCAGAAAAAGAAAAACGACTGATGCAATAATCTACTTCCTCACATAAAAAATCCTTTTGAAGATCAATTCCATTTGAATTAGAATGATTATAAAGAAAATCACATTTTTCAAAAGGTTGAATAATATTAGCAACACCTACTTTTTTCATAGCCCACTTGCCAAATGTAGTAACCTCTAACTGAATTTTAGCATTAGGATAAATTTGCCTCTGTGCTAAATGATGTATATAACCTCTTAAAGTTCTATTAAAAGTTAACACTAGAATTCTAACGGGTGAATCATCATTACTTCTTTCTCTACGTCGCAACCAGAATTCAGATAGCTGTTTAAGCATGAGCAAAGCAGTAGTAGTTTTACCAGATCCAGCAGCTCCGCGTATTAATGTAATACCAGCATAAGGATTGGCTATGATTGGTAATTGCTCAGGTGTTGGCGTAACACTATTAAGAACTTTCATTTTATGAGCCTAAATTTTACTAAGTTTTATTTATTTTATAGTTTAACGATCATTCAATTTGGTTACTAATTATTTTTATAAAACCACGAATTAGCGTTTTATAAATAGTCTTCTAGTATCAAATATATTCATTTGGTACATGGATTACTTCTATTCTTTCGAATAATACTTTGTTTAAGGTAATGTCGCCAAATATATTCTTTGCATTAATTTTTAATTCAAACTTTGCGTTATGAATTTGCCCACCGGCTGAAACCATTTGAAGAATCTTTTTTACTTGGTAAAGTGTTAAAGGAATTTCCAAATAAAACTGAGTGCCTTCTTTATTTAAGAAATTTTTTAATATAAGTTTTTCGTATTTTAAGAAACGGTAGTCATTTATTACCAAGTCAATATCAATAAAATAAATATATAAGTCGTGGTTAGTATAATTTTTTAAGCCGATACCAAAGGCTGCAATGCAAGAATTATCTTTTTCATTAATGTATATCCTAGATGAAGATGGGACATTGATCTGTAAGTCTTCCTCTTTAAAAGGAAAATATTTCTTTAGTAATTTTTTATTTAAATGCTTTAACATCCAAAAGAAAAATTTTTCACTTCCAGAGATTAAAAATTCATTCATAACATACTATATATTTTTGAACATTAACTATTTACGCACGACCCAAAATATTGATTACCAAATACTAAGAATCTCATCACAAAGCCATTCATTCCTATTTCTAATTTCTACTTCATCCCAACTGTCGCGTTCACTGCCATCATCTAATAGGAATATTTCTTTTGTAATGGAAAGATCTGCATATTGTTTTATGCCTTTCTTGCGACCATTACCGTTTAATTTTACTTGAAAATTTGAATTGCTGATTGAAGTATTCAATTTTGAAGTTAATAACGTCATGTTTCCTAGAGAGTTTATTAGAGAATTTCTTATTTCTTTAGCTTTTTCTTCATCTTGCACAAACACTCCATTCGCATCGTAAACCGGAACATCCAACCAGAATTCTTGCCATTTGCCAGGCATAACATGCTCAAGGCTGTAATTATATTTTAGTTCTTTAATTGCATATCGATCATCTAAACTTCTTCTGTAAAGTTCAAGCCAAAATAATATTAGGGCTGCTTTAGAATTTTTAATACTTAATAAACCAGCTTCTACCTCACTGTTATTTGTATCGTTGTTTGCTTTATCTAATAATAAATTTAAATCTTGGATAAAATCTATAACCTCATTGTTATAATTTTTCGAAGTCTTATTTGCAATCGCTCTACGTATTATGTATTTCTCTAATAAATGTAAGTTTGATTCTTTGTTAGTTTCCTCTTTCAAAATATAAAGTACTAAAGGATAAAAAGTAGTTAATTCCAATTCTTCAATGACATGTAAGGTACGGTGGACTTGATTTTCATAACTGTATAAATCGGTTTCTGTAATAATATTATCATAGAAAATATTAGCATAACTAACAATTTCTTGCAACAATCCTTTTAGTTGGGCATAATTGAAAGTACTGATATACTGTTTAAATAAAGATGAAAGATTGGCTAACGTATGTCTCTCAGGATCAAAAAAGCCTTTAATTACTGCGAAGGAATGCAGTAAAATTTCAATATTGTCACGCTTAATTCTTCCGGTGTTTCTTTGAGCTAACCATTCTTTTTCAATTTCGGGAGTTTTAAGAAATGTATTTTCCCAGTAGGTTTTATATAAATCTGAAATATGATTTAAATTACTATTAAGTAATATAGCTCTTTGGAAAATTGCATTTTTTATTATGTCTGCACTACTTAAGCGAATACCGGAACTATTAATTGTATCAAAGATTTCTTGTTCGTCATCGTTTATTTCGAGGTCGATTACAACGAAAAGCTTGTAGTTAAAATCAATTATTTTAGAAAATAGCCTAATAAGTTGTTTTTGCTCAGTATCGTTTTCAATTAATTTTTTGATTTTAGTACTGAAGTAATCGTAGCAAGACAAAATTTTATTATTATTAACAAGTTGGATATATTGATTCGGGTTAGAATCCAGTAGAATCTTTTCAAAGTTTTCAGTATCGTTCTTTGAATGTTTTATTTTAGTCTCAAATTCAATATCAGCAACATTTTCTTTAAAATACAAATAATTAAATAAAGT
>DAHXPE010000095.1 GCA_027364495.1 Candidatus Heimdallarchaeota archaeon
TTAGCACACAATACTGGTCCACCAGGTCTCATAGCTAATCCATGAAAAATAATATCTCCCAGATCATGTAATATTACTGGAGCTAAGTCTCTTTTTCCTACTGAGGTTCCAGCATTAATAAAGACGACATCATAACTTGCAATAGTTTTTTCTATGGCATTCCTTAAATCTTCTTCATTATCCTTGATTATTCCTACTTTTATTGGTTTCCAATTTTCATCAAGGCAAAGATCAAATAAGTTAAAACTATTTATTTCTGGAATTTGACCTGGTGCAATAAAATTCCACGGTTCAGTTAATTCATCACCTGTGACAATAATTGCTATCGTAGGTAATTTTGATACTTTTATTTCCGTTATCCCAGCTGATAGTAGAAATCCTCTATCTACACTCCTAAGCTTATGACCAGTTTCAAACAACATTTCTCCTTCTTTTATATCCTCACCTTTTTTAGAAATATTCTTACCGGGAGGTAAAACAGCATAAAGCTCTAAATAATCGTTATCAATTTTATTTGTATCCTCTATCATAATTACTGCATTTGCTCCATCTGGAATAACACCGCCAGTTGGAACCTGCACTGCGAAACCTTTTTCTACTTTTTTTAAAGGTGATACACCCATGTTTATTGAGTCTACTACCTTTACTAACATTGGATTACTTTCAGATGCTGAAAATGAATCTTCAGCTCGTATTGCATATCCATCAACAGCTGATCTATCAAATGGTGGACTAGTTCTTTTTGCATAAATTGTTTCTTTTAGAATATAATTTTGAATGCTTGTTTCTTTTAAAAAAAGAGTTATTATTGGTAAAGGTTCTAATTTTTTTACTGCAAGGTCGATCGCTTCTTGAACCTTCATGTTTTTACTAAACCCTTTCATTCTCACATCGTCAAAAACCATGGTACTATCCTCAGAAAATTATCCTACCTGAAAGAAAATCAGCTGTTTCTTGAATTTCAGGTTTAGAAAATAATTTATTGGTATCACCATATTCAATTAATCTTCCATTAACTAAAACACCGAGTTTTGTGGATAATCTTTGTGCTTGAAATAAATTATGAGTCACAATTATAACTGTTCCTTTCTTTTCAATAAAACTTTTAATATTGGCTTCAATAATTTTAATGTTTGCTGGATCCAAATTTTGAGTGGGCTCATCTAAAATTAAAACGTCAGGCAGAAGTGCCATTGCACGAAGTAAACATACTCGCTGTTTTTCACCACCTGATAAAAGATTAACATTTCTCTTAACTAGATGGCTTAAATTAAACGATTCTATTAAATCATTAAGTCTATCTCTATCAATTTTACGTTTACGTAATCTGTAACCATACTCAATATTATAAGAAACACTACCTTTAAAGAGTACTGGTGTTTGGTGAATAAAAATCATATTTTTTCTAGCGTTTAAGAGTTTGGATTCATTATTTATTGGTATAATCTTCTCTGAGTTATAGGAATAAATTCCATTTGTTCTATTATAATTTAACAGCGCTATACACTTAAGTAGAGTAGTTTTTCCAGCTCCAGATGGTCCCACAATACCTAAAATATCTTGCCGATGAATTTCTAAATTAATATGTTCGATAATGGTCTGAGCATGATTGCCACGGTTACCGACGACACTAATGTTTTCAAGTGTAATTAAAGGAATCATTTAATCTCCCTTGATGATTTTAACATCTCGATGCTGAATAAATGTTAAAATTAAGTTTATAAGAAAAGCTGTTGTTAATAGTATAATCCCTAAAGCTAAAGCTTCAGCCCATAAACCACCATCAATGTCTCTTCCTATAGCCGTAGTTAAGGTTCTAGTCTTATAGCGGATGTTACCGCCAACAATGAGGACAGCGCCTATCTCGGAAATTGCTTCACCAAAGGCAGTAATAATAGATGCTAGAATATCAGTCCTAATTTCACGTATTTGCATCCAGATCATTTGTCTACTATTAGCACCTAACGTGTAAGCTGCTTCACGAACAGTGAAATCAATATTAGTTACTGCACTAGATACCAAACCAGCAATGATAGGAAATGCCAATAAAAACTGTGCTAAAATCATAGCTTGAGGAGTAAGAAGAATATTAAAGCCAAGTGATCCTATTGGACCAATGGGTGTAAAGAGGACAAAAATAAGCAAACCCATAACAACAGGTGGAAAGGACATCCCTGTATTAACTATTGTAAGGATTAAACGTTTTCCAAAAAATTCTTTTGAGCCAATAACAATACCAAATGGGATGCCTAGTAGACAGGCGTAAAAAACAGCAAAGAGGGATATTTGAAGAGACAAAAAAGTAATCTGAATGGTCTCTGGATCTAAGGAGATTATTAATTGAATAGCTTTTATTAATGCATCGACTAAATTAGTAGCCAAGGTTGGTTCTCCGGGAAAAAAAAATGAATTAGGAATTAAAAATTTTTCTACTTTAATCCCCAAAAATTAAGCTCTGAACTGGACATTTGACTTTTATAAATGTCAAAATCAGCGAAAAATACTTGTTTACCATTAATTTTGTAATTATTAATTTCAGCTTGACCTTTTGATGATATAAGCCATTGAACATACTCTTTTGCCACATCAAATTTTATGTTGACATTTGAAAACTTAGCTGGATTGACAAGTATTACTCCATAAGGGTTTTGCCAATTGGGATCACCAGTTGGGTTTTGTGCTAAAATTTCTAGGTTCAAACTATTGTTCATAAAAAGAAATGTTGCTCTATCAGTTAACGTATAAGCTCCTTTAGTTGATGCAGTTGTCAAGGTTTTACTCATTCCAGAACCTGATTCCTGATACCACGGATTTGCAGATGCCCAAGTAGCACTATTACTATCAATGGCTATTCCAGAGGCATTCCATAATTCCAATTCCTTGACATTAGTTCCTGAATTATCTCCTCTGCTTACAAATGTAATTTTATCTCTATTGGCGTATAATTTTTGAAACACTTGTGTTGCGTTCGTCATTCCCATCACATGGGCAGGATCAGAACTTGAGCCAACCAAAACAAAATCATTGTGCATCAAACTTACTCTGTGAATACCATAACCTTCTGCAATAAATTGGTCTTCTAATGATCTAGCATGGACCATGACCACATCAGCTAATCCCTGTCTAGCAGCTTCCAATGCAGCTCCCGTCCCAACAGCCACAACATTCACTGTTATGTTTGTATCGACATTCATCAATGGATGAAGATAATCCAATAGACCTGAATTGTCTGTGGATGTTGTGGTATATAATGTAATTGTTTCTTGAGGCTTACTAACAGAACCAGGATTATTAGTTGAACTTGGTAGTGAAAAATATACCAGTCCACTTACTGCAATTATTATGATAATAACTGCAGCTCCGACATATAAAAAAGAGTTGCTTATTTTTTCCATTTTACTTCACCAATAAATTTTTCTACGTAGTTTCGAAATCCTTGAGTTTTAAAAGTTAAAAGAAGCTGTTTAACAGCTTCTTTTTCAATACTTCTTTTGTTAATTAATAGATCGTATCTCTCCTCAGCCAAGGGAATAAAATCTATGTTGAATAGGTCGGCAAATGTTTTAATACCAATTGATACATCGACAATACCACGAACAACGGCATTAACGGTAGCACTATGCGAGGAAGCTACCGTGTTATAACCAATGATTTTCCTTTGTAACTTCTCAAAGGGCATATTTATTTCCGTAGCTAGTTTATGCAGGAGGCTATCTAATAAAACCCTAGTTCCTGATCCTTCTATTCGATTCATAAAAGTAATATCGTCGCGTAGTAAGTCTTTTATGCCAGTAATGTTTTTAGGATTTCCTTTTGGTATATATAATCCTTGAATTCGATTGTACCCTTTAACTAGTTCAATTTTAGTAGTAAGATTCATTTTTTCGATGAATGGCATATTATATTCACCAGTTTCTTCATCTAAAAGGTGAGAACCAGCAATATCACATTCATCTCTACCAAGAGAGGAAAGGCCTCCCGAAGATCCTGTGAATATTAATTTCGTATTTATGCCCGGGAAAAGGTTTTTATAATAAGTGAAAAGTCGGTCAATAACAAAATCATGACTTCCTACAAAAATTATTTCAGGAATAGCCAAAACTTTTTGAAATAATGTTACTTCAACAATCTCACCTGGACTAAGAATTGTTACATTATCTGGAATCGTTATAAATCCATCTGCTCTTTCGAGTGCGGAAACCGATCCACTATTTCCTTTAACTGGATAGATTCTGTATGAGTCACCTGACTTAAGTACATGGACGAGCTTGAACTGTGTTCGACCTGAAGTATTGAGTATCTTTTGATTAACCGATGCAAAAATTGAATTCAATGTTTCAGATGATAAGTGGGACCATTTTTTAAGTAATGGGATTATAACAGTATTAAATGAAAAAATAGCTGAAGCAGGAAAACCAGGTAAAGTAATAATAAGTTTATTATCGATTATACCAGCAGCAAGGGGTTTACCGGGTTTTGAAGAAACACCATGAAATAATAATCGTCCACCTAACTCAGTAATAGCACGATACGAATAATCCCCTTCTCCAGCTGAAGTCCCACCAGAAAGTATGAGAATATCAACAGTTTTCACTGAATTTTCAATTTTTCTTTTTAAGGATTTCATATCATCCAAGCAAATGCCTAAATCGATTGGTTGTGCACCAATATCAAGAAGCAGGTTTCGAACGATTATTGAATTGCTATCATAAATTGAACCGAATTCAAGTGGTGTACCTGGACGTTTGAGTTCGTTTCCTGTTGACAAAACTCCGATTACAATTTTTTTTTGTACTTTGACTGAATTAATACCTAAAGAAGCAAGAATACCTAATTTTACGGAGGAAAGAACCTGCCCGGATCGAAGAACGGTTTCTCCAAACATTATATCAGAACCAGCTGAATCAATATTTTCTTGAGGCGAGACTGGTCTGTAAAATAATACTTCAGATTCAGATTTTTTAGATGTATTTTCAACCATTATCACAGCATTAGCTCCACGTGGTATAGGAGCACCAGTTGCAATCTCAAAACATGTATTAGTTTCTGATAATGTCTTTGTTGTTGTGTCCCCTGCTCGTATGTCTCCTACTATCTTGAAAATAACTGGATGAGTTTCGTCAATAGTATAAGTTTCTTCAGCATTAACAGCATAGCCATCCATTAGGCTACGGTCGAATGGTGGAATATCAACGGCCGCAGTAACATCTTCCATTAAAATTCTATTTCGAGCTTTTTCCAAATGAACTTCCTCAATTTCGGGTTCAAAAGAAAAATTTGAAAAAATCAACTCTTGAGCTTTTTCTATTGTTATGAGATTTAAGAATTCCCTTTTGTTTGACTGACTCATGTCTGTAATCTCTGTTTTCTTAAAAATAAAGTTAGGTCGATCTAATTCAGAGTAATAAATTTATTAGCATATATTGATAACCAAAATAAAGAGCACTAATTTCAACTTCAAAAAAGATATAAATGTTCATGCTGATATTGTGTATGAAGGCTTATGGCATTAAACATTCATTTGTATGGCTTTTTGAAAAAGAAATTTGATCCACAAGCAAAAATGTCCGAGAATACAATAATAACAGTTGACTATGTTCCAGGTGAGCAATTCAGTCAGTTACTTACAAGATTACATTTAGAAAAAGATGAAATGGGAGATTGTTTTATTAATAATAAGGTCGTATCTGAAAACACTCTTGTCCAAGATAATGCAAGGATAGCGTTATTTGGAACTGGTATGAATCTGTTATGTGGTGGACAACACTTGAAAGGACATGGATACATAGCAGAAAAGCCTCTAAAAAAGATAAATTATTTTTAATAATGAGTAAGAGGGAAAAGGAAGGCAAGTTACAAAAAGAATATTTCATAACATCTAAGTTAAAAAAAATTAATAAGAGAGAAAATACTGTAAATAGAAAATGTATCAAAATATAGAAAAACATAGTGAAAAAATGTTTACTAAGGTCTGCTGAGATGTTAAAGGTTCATGTTTATGGTTTTCTAAAGAAAAAATTCGATTCTGAAGCAAAGTTATCAGAAAGTATTATTTTGACCATAGATCATATTCAAAATGAAACATTCTGTGATTTCCTACAACGAATGAATTTAGTGGAATCTGAATTAGGTGATTGTTTCATCAATGGAAAAATTGCTGAAAATAGTTTTATTATTCCTGAAAATGCTAGGATAGGATTATTTAGTACAGGAATGAGACTTCTTGATGGTGGACAACATATAAAAGGGCATGGATATATAACAAAGCCTATTCCTGTAAAAATTAATACTTGGAGCTAAAATAATATTATTCTTTGACTTGATAATTAAAGGTAAGAATATAAAAGAGGTGGATTAAGATCAAGCAGCCTTAAATAAGTACATAGTTGACCTCTATGATGAATCATTTCTTCAAGTGCTGTTCGAATTGCTTCCAGTCCAGTCTGTGACCACCAAGGTTTCCAAACTTCAAAGGTAACAATTTTTCTAGTATCTTTCTCGGTTAATTTATTTTTAAAGTCATTAATAAATGATTTTAGCCTTGAAGAATAATTCAGCAATATTTCTGGACTATTTATATCTTCTAATTCAATTTTAAAAGAATCAAATATTTCTTGAGTGAGAATTGTTTGTTCTACTCCTTTGAGATAGTAATAGGGACTATTTAATGCATGGTATGACAGCCATCTAATTGAATTGAGATTTTTATTAGGGGTAAAATCTAATTTATCTATGGGAATAATCTCTATGGCTTTTTCTAGTACTGGGTGAATTTCATTTTCCATATAAGATAAAATATATTTTGCAATTTCTAGATCACTCATTTTTTTCACTCTATTTTGTTGAATAAGTTTATTTTATTATTTTTCCCTAATATTTAATATTAGTTAGATGTCGCGAAGATAACAATCATTCGAAAATAGAAATTAAACCTATTATAGCATCTTTCTCCTACCAGAGTCCTTTCTAATCTTAGTGAAAAATAATTTTCTACACAAATGTATAGATTTTTAACCACCTATACGCATCATTTCGCGATCCTCAAGAGGAATTTCAAAACCTGGTGCTAAAAAATCTTTATGCCCTTTATGCTTACCATAGACAAATTCAACTATATGCTGTTTAAGTTTATCAGTATCTTTTTCATCATATAAAAGATGTTTTAAAGGTAATTCAGAAGTTCCATGTAAACAATTTCGTAAATTGCCATCAACAGTAATTCTAAGTCTGTTACACCACTGACAAAATGATTCAGTCACACTGCTTATAAATCCGATTCTTGCATCTGTTCCTTCGACATTATAGATTCTACTTGTCTGGGATGGATGGGAAGTTGGTAAAAGACTCAAATGATACTTTGTTTCTATTTTGTCACGAAGTTCTTGGGAAGATATAAAACTACTAGGCAACCATTGATTTCCTGTAAATGGCATGAATTCGATAAAACGAACCTGAATTTTATGAGCGTCTGAAAAATCTATAAAATCAAAAACCTCATCTTCATTAAAATTTTTCAATGAGACAACATTAATTTTGGTTTTAATTGGAGTAGAAGATATATCTTTAATATTTTGTAGAACCCGATCAAAATCATTACTTTTTGTAATAAAAGCAAATTTTTGGGGCTGTAAAGTATCCAGCGAGACATTAATACTATCTAGTTTTGATTCTACCAGTTGATCAAAATATTTATCGATTAACACTCCATTAGAAGTCATGTTTATTTTTTCAATTACTGGAATTTCCTTTTTTATTTTAGCTATAATAGCACTTGTATGGGGATTTACTAATGGCTCCCCACCAGTTATGCGCAGCCGATTGACTCCGAGTTCAGAAAATAATTTTACAAGATTGAAAATTTCTGTTGCATTGATAGCATCCCTTTTATCAATCCAATTTATCTGCTCTGATACGACACAGTAACGACAACGTAAATTACAGCGATCAGTTACAGAAATTCTTAAATTTGTGTGTTGACGGCCAAACTGGTCAATTAATTGTTGATTTGAACTTGTTTCAATCATTTGTATACCGTTTTAAGTATTTAAATTTTAATTATTATGAGGTTAAAAGCAATTAAATTAGCTTTTAACTATTGCTATGTAACGTTTATTATGCCGATGCATAATCCTTGTTTTTGGAAATAATAAACACGAAAATTGAACAAATTATGCAAAGTACTTTAAAAACAACAAATCCATATGAATAACCGGGCTTTTTGTATATATCGACAAAATAGCCTATTATTGGAGAAATAACAAAACCGCCAAATGCATCTAATCCACCCGCCAATCCAGCTGCTCCACTAACTGCATTAGGGACAAATTTTGGAACCATTTTAAAAACAACAGCATTAATTTTACCCATTCCTAAAGCCATTATTACCAGGGCAATTAATGATAAAGTGAATTACATTGTCATCGTCATTATTAAACCTCCAGCTAAAAGAAAAACAATACTTAATAAAGTTGTTGTTTAACATAAATCAGATAATATAGAAAATTTAATTTACTTTAATTTCTGATCCTTGAGATAATTTTGTTAGGTTCGAGTACAAAACTTATTAAGAAATTAATTCAAAAAATAAAAGCATGTCATCCTTCGATGAATCGGATTGTTCAGTACTTAGAATTACTGAAATTCTGGGTAAAAAATGGATTATTTTTATTTTATCAGAACTGATACATTCAAATGAATTATTTTTTAAGGACCTTCAAGACCGGTTATATTCCAAGACAAGAGAAAAAATATCTGCCAGAATACTATCATTGTCATTAAAAACACTAGAAAATGAATTGATTATCGAACGTGAAGTTGAAGAATCAACAAGACGTGTCAAGTATTCATTAACTACTAAAGGAAAAGAACTCGAAATAGTTTTATCTCTTTTAAAAGGATGGTCTATAAAATGGAACGAATTAAAATTTAAACAATGTAAAACATTTTCATGTGTCCATGATGCCGTACCAATTCTTTATATTGATAAAATAATTGATATTTATCCATCTTTAATAGAAAAAAAGTAATTTTATCTCAATTTTTCATTTATTCACAGAATATAAAAATTTCAAAGTATAAAATTTGACTGAAATTCGGATGAAACCTGTTCAGTTTTAAATGTAATTGATATCTTAGCAAAAAAATGGGTTATTAATATTATTTCAGAGTTGTTAGCTTATAATGAAGTGTCTTTTTCTGATTTACAAGAACGTCTAGTTAATAAATATGGTGAATCAATATCTGGAAGGACCCTCTCTCAAGATTTAAAGCAATTTGAACAAAATAATCTATGTAAGAGAATGGTCAATAAAGAAACTAGACGAGTATCTTATAATTAGACTGAAAAAGGTTTTAACCTAGAAATAATACTTGCTGGCATGAAGGGGTTTAATATTAAATGGGAAAAAGTGCTTTATAAGAAATATGAATCGTCTACCTCCAATAGGATTAATATTTTCATCATAGAAAGACCATTGTGATTCCAAAAATGGAAAATTTGATTCGAAAAAATCAATGATATTTCTATATTCTAAATAGCCATTTTTTAATTCCTTGTACTGTAAAAGCAGCTCATGCAAAGAATTTTTAAAAGATTTTTTCAATTCATCATTCAGGGCATTAATTTCGAAAATCTTCCCGACTTTAAGTGGATTAGTACGTACATAACTAATCTGTGGAAGCTATGCTCTTTTAACGATTTTTGTCGGAAATTATATAAAAATGTTAGTTTTTGGCAAAGATTAAAAATCAATTAGTAGATTTTGTTCTTATTCATTGAAATATAGGATAAATAATTCACTAACAAATATGTCACTAATAAATAGGAGTGTGCTGAATAATTCGAGTTTTAAAAAATGCCAAAATTAAATTTTAACTTCAAAAGGCAATCTAAATAAACATTAACTTTTTCGAAAAAGGTTAAATTGAGTTTTTCAGTATAATCATAAATAAAAAAAATTAAAAATCTGAAAATAAGAAATATTTTTTTGATAAGTTGCAAAATACTAAACTATTTAAAGTAGGACTGCTATATATGGTTCGAGAATCGAAACGGTGGACAATATTACTTGCGTCTACATCAGCATTTCTTGTGGGATACAACATTACAATTGTTGCACCTGCATTACTAATTTTGACCAAAACTTTCAATCTAACAGATATAGAAAAAATAATGATCGGTTCTTCAGCTCTCGTAGGAAATTTCCTTGGAGCATTATTATTGGGGCACTTGTCAGACCGGTTTGGAAGAAAATATATGTTCATATGGGATATTTTTTTCTTTGTAATAATAAGTGCGTTAAGTGCTTTTGCTGGAACCGTGTTAATTCTTGTTTTTCTGAGAATGCTATTAGGATTTGGTATGGGAGGAGATTACCCAATAAGTTCAACTCTGGTAGCAGAACATTCTGCGAAAAACACTAGAGGTAGAACTGTTGGTATGCTAGGCGTTGCCTGGACATTCGGATTTTTTGTTGCTACAATAACTGGACTACTTATGTTACCTCTAGGAGCAAATGCCTGGAGATATATGTTTTTTGCACCAGTAATACCATCGTTGATTATTATAGTTTTAAGAGGAAAAATGCTCGAATCACCAATATGGAAACAGGAAGTAGCAGAAACAAAAAATGTCGGATCAATTAATGAAATCTTTTCACGGGATGTCATAAAATTTACTGTTTATGCCATGTCTTTCTGGTTTTTATTTGATGTAGTACAATACGGGATTTCAACGTATGCTCCAATGGTAATTGAACAAATTTACAATCAAGGAAACTTTAATGCTATAACTGGAACCGTCATACTTGCATTTGTAGAACTGGTAGGAACA
Organism: Candidatus Heimdallarchaeota archaeon; assembly: GCA_027364495.1. The sequence continues at coordinate 10,832 of DAHXPE010000095.1, forward strand.
ATAGTGGGTAGTTTGTTAATTGACAGCCAAGGAAGAAGAACAATGCAAATTTTAGGCTTCGCAGGAATAACTTTGAGTATGTTCCTAGCAGCCGTGATTACAACCGGTTATTCAACACTATTAATATTGCTATTATTCGCTTTAAGCGTTGGGATAGGACCGGGCATTTTAGAATTCATTTATCCACCGGAACTTTTTCCATCACATATCCGAGCAACAGGTTCTGGCTTTTCAAATAGCATGAGTAGATTAGGAGCAATTCTGGGAGTTTTTGTTTTACCAACAATTCAATCTTCATATGGAATTTTAGTATTATTTACTGTTTATGGTCTTTTTGCTGGTTTAGGTTTAATAATAACCATTATTCTTGCACCAGAAACAAAAAACAAAGAACTAGCCAGTAATTGAAAAAATAATCTTGAAAAGAATAATTTATTTTCATTTTATTTTTAAATTTAAAGAATATTTTACCTAATTGACAATTTTGAAAGTTTATACTTCATAATATTTTTATCCCTTTCTTAAATAACTCTAGAATTGTATTAACAGGTGGAATTATGAAAATCGACTATAATAGAATTTCACAGGCTCAGGAATTAATGAAAAAAAATAAATTTATTGGCATAATGATAATGAACCATGACGATTATAGATATTTTTTCGAAAAAACGTGGGTTCAACCACGTGCAATAATTCCAGCTCTTGGAGAACCTATTTTTATTTGTTCTAAGTCAGAAGAACGAAGTTTAAGAGAAAAAATAGGGAATGACACACGTGTGCAAATTTGGACAAATGTGGGGGAACAAATGATAGATGTAAAGAAGATATTTCAAAAAATTGCTATTGATCCAGAAATTCAGAAAATAATTCGAGAAAACGAAGGAAAACCGAAGGTAGGAATGCAACTGTTTTTCAATACCCCAGCATTTTTAGTTGATATGTTCAAAAGTATTAACAAAGAGGTGAATCTGCTATCGTCAGATCCCATAATGGACGAACTGAGGATGGTAAAAGACGAGAAAGAGATTGAATTTTTAAAAAAAGCCCAAGAAATCGCTTGTTTAGGAATGGATAAAGCAAGAGAGCTTTTGAAACCAGGAGTTTCAGGACATGAAATAGCAACTGAAACGCTTTACACTATGATGAAAGCTGGAGCTGAAGGAACAAGTACACCGATGCATATTAATATAGGATATGAATCATGCTGGTTACATGGAAAAACAAGTAAAGAGAAAATAAAAACAGGTGATATTGTTGTTATTGATTTAACACCACAATATAATGGGTATTGTGCAAATCTAGCAAGAACGTTTATAGTAGGATCTTACAAAGAAGATCAAAAAAAGTTAATAGATACCTATCTTGAAATGAAGGAAGAAACTAGGAAGAATTTAATGCCAGGAGCAACACCTAAAAATTTGGATGATATTGGTGCAGAAATATGTAAAACTAATGGATTAGAGGAGTATCATATAAATGGAATCTCTCATGGAATAGGGTTAAGATTTGAGGAAACCCCAGCATCGACAATAGTATCAGCCCATAGAATTGTGAAATTAAAAGAAAACATGACAGTAACAATTGGGCATACAATACTTGCAGATCCAGATGTAGGTGGTGTAAGATTCGAAGATATCTATCGAGTGACCCAAAATGGTGGTGAAATATTATGTAATTACCCCTTGGATAAGTGGTTGGTGAATTAGAAGTAAATAAATTTTATTTGAGTTATAATATTAAAAAGTTTCTTTTTTAACGATTCCATTCCCGCTTTGGCTAGATAAAGTTAGTAATATATGATGAGCTTAATTTTTATTCAAATCTAAACAGAAATGAAAAACGTATGTATAAATCAACGAAAAATGGTTATTCATTAAGCTATTGTCTAAAAAAAGATAGATAAATTGGAGAAAATAGGATTGAAGCAATTTGCAACATCAGTGAGCGGTAAAAAAGAAAAAAAAGAAAGAAAATGTCTCGTAAAATATTATTTATATTATAAAACAAATTACATAAAATATATTTATTTTTTGAAAAAGTCAGCGTTTTTGGCAATAAAGCTTTTCCATTTATCAGGAACTTCGTCTTCTTGAAAGATGGCTTCTACAGGACATGCTGGTACGCATTGCATGCAATCAATACACTCTTCTGGGTCTATGTACAACATATCGTCTCCTTCATGAATGCAGTCAACAGGGCAAACATCTACGCACGCTTTATCCTTGGTTGTTATGCAAGGTTCGCAAATTACATGTGTCATTTTTATTCCTTCTAAAAGTATCTTAAATTTATTTATTTATAATATATATTTATTCTGTTTTTTCTTTTGACATAAAATATTTTTAATTTAGTCAATAAAAGTTTTTTATTTTTCTTTTTTAAATATATTTAATCATAACAAATAAAGTGAATATAGTCAATAGTCAAGATAAATCTAATTAGTCAAAATTAATAGATGTCCAATATTTTATTGTATATTTTAAATGAGTATACAAAAATTAGAGCAGTAATAATAAAAAAAACCTGAAAAAAAAAGTATTATTATCTCTTTATCATTAATATTGAAATAAATGAAAGAAGAAGGACAAAAAATAAGATAAGTCCGAAGTGAAAAGAATCACATAAAATATTTACTCGAAATAAAATTATCTATTAAGAAAAAAGAAAATCTGAATCTAAATAGTTAATAGTCATACTTATGCTGGATTACATCTTATTCAACGTTGCACTGATTATTTACGACAACATTAACTTATTACTAATTCTTCTACGTGGTTTTCGTTTTCCAACGTTTTCTTACTCAAGTTCCAGCGTTTTTTGAGCGTTTAATTGTTTTGAGCACAAATATAAAATGTGTATGGACCTTTTCTCATAATTTAATAGAGGGAAGGATTCTATAACGAATTAATCTTAAAAATAGTTTAACTGTTTTCTATTACAGGAGAATTTGAAATTTAATCAATCATTGAAAAAAAATTTTTATGATTTATAATACATGGTGGTAGCGGTAGGGTTGAATCAAAGAATGAAACACTGTCTTAATCATTTTTTTAACATTTAATCTTTCATACTTGAAAAAACAGTTTCACTTAGGTGCCAAAAATTCCTATAAGAACCAAATTAATACTATATGTATGGATTCCAATGATCCTGAAATGATTGTTCTTCCTAAGCCTTTTCAAAAATTTTTTCCTGAAAATTTCAATAAAATTCAAAAGCAATCTTTTCACGACATTTGGAATACTGAATATAATCTAGTCGTCCAGGCACCAACTGGTTCTGGTAAAACTGTCTTAGCTAAATTAGCTTTCTTAAAAGCACTCTTAAAGCCAGGTAAAGGAATTTATGTTGGTCCGCTTCGAGCTTTAAATGACGAAAAGGCTAAGGAGTTTCAGGAATTCGCTAACTATGAATGGAACGTTAAAACTGTTTTAGGAGGATCTTATAATTCACCTAAAGAATTAGAATCAATTGATCTGCTTTTAACTACACCTGAAAAATTGCTTTCTTTACTTTATACTTTGGACCTTAGTTCTTTTAGTACTATTGTTATTGATGAGGTACATTTACTAGGTGAACAAAAAAGAGGTGCTTATCTTGAATTTGTTATCATGGAGTTACAACGTAAATATCCTGCTATTAGGATTGTTGCCCTTTCTGCTACCATACCTAATACTCTTGAATTGTCTTCTTGGTTACAGGCTACCCCATTAATTTTTGGCCAAGAATACAGGTCTACTAAGCTGGTTGTCAAAGTTATCTCTGTTGAAAAGAATTCTAGCCATCTCGCGAAACTTGTTAAAGGGTATCAGATAACTAAAAAGTTCTTGCCTGAACAAATATTGTTATTTTCGACTTCAAGAGCCAATGTTCAATACTATGCCAAAAAAATGTCTGAATGGTTGTCAAGGGACTCAACAACCTCCCAAAATGTTGAGACTCAAGAAACTATAACCTATTCTAACAAATGTTTGACTGAGTTTTCGTCTAAGGGTATTGCTTTTTACCATGCTGGTCTTTCAGAAAATGATAAGAAATTTATTATTCAAAATTTTTTAGACCAACGCATCAAGATCCTTATTACAACATCATCTTTAGCTTGGGGTATTAATCTCCCTGCTAAAGCTGTAATAATAATGGATATTGAGTACTCTAACCCTTTAATTGGCAAAGAACCCATGAGTAGTGCAGATATACTACAAATGCTCGGAAGAGCTGGTCGACCTCAATTCCATACTAAAGGTTATGGGTACATTTTAACAAATGAGAATCAAAATCAGAAAATAGAAAATATGCTTGAAGGAAAGAATCCTATTGTATCTAGTATGAATGAATTTTTACTAGAACTTGTTTTACATTTCTTAGCTTTAGAAAAGGCAAGTGCTTTTTCAAAAGAAGAACTATTTGAATTTTTTTCAAAATCATTTATGATTTACACGAATTTTTTTCAAAAAGATGAATTAGAAGAGGAACTAGAAAAAATTCTTTCTTCGTTGGAAATGTATAAATTGATTGAGTCGAGTTCAGAAAGCATTACGATAACAAAATATGGTTCCATTACTAGTCGATTTTTCATCAATCCTATTACTACCGGAAACTTATTGAATATTAAACCCA
>DAHXPE010000101.1 GCA_027364495.1 Candidatus Heimdallarchaeota archaeon
GGGGTTGTGACCGGTAACTAGAATACTGGAATACAGGAAGATTCAAGGGCTGGGAGGGTAAGTAATTTTATTAAAAATGATATGACTGAAGAAAAACTTGTAAAAGTTAAAGCAATTGGTGATGTTGCATCCAAATTAGGTATTACTACTGGCCAATTAGCACTTGCTTGGATTTTGCGTAAATCAGAAATATCTTCTGTTATAACAGGTGCAACAGTACCAGAGCAGGTATTGGAAAATATTAAAGCATCAGATGTGAATTTGGATAATGATATTATCCAACAGATTGAGGAAATTTTAGGCAATAAACCAATATTTCCAGGTCCATATTCTCCTGTTATGCTTAACCGTTGAGTATAGTAGTAAAAAACAAATTTTTTATTTTTATTTAATCAAGGAATAAATTATTCAACCAACAATAGCACCGAGAATCTTCAAGATATACATTGTTACAAAAGAAATTATTATTTCATGAATTTTTCTCAAAAGAAACAAAGTTAAAAAAAGGTTTTAATGTATATAATGCTAAACGTAATGAAACAAAAACTGGTACAACCAAAGTTAAATCCTGTTTTAAAGATGTTGCTATTCTATTTAACCCTCCACTATTGAAATGAACACTGATATCTTCTATAATAGCTAAGATAGTAAGGCTAACAGTTCTTCAATGATGGTGGCTAGGTTTTTAATTTTAAAATTATCAACAGGAATTTTTTTAATCAAAAAGTACCAACTTCAATTGTAATCATATGCCATCAGCCAATCTTTTTAAATCAATTTCCGGCAGTTCTGAACAAAAAATCCAAGCAATTTTTCATTTGCTTTTTGATCCTTCTGATGATAGTATAAAAAGCCTCAATTCTGTCTTGCTTTCAGACCCAAGTTCAATAGTTCGTCATGAGGCTGCTTACATTTTAGGAGAAAAAAGTAATTCATTAGCTGTCCCTGCGCTTATTAAGGCTATGACATCCGATACCGCAGCAATAGTGGTTCATGAATCAGCATTAGCATTGGCAAATCTTGGTCCAATTGGTTATCCTGAAAGTCAAAAAATCCTTATAGATTTATTAAAAAAGCCTGATGCAAATATTGTTGATACAGCTGAAATTGCTCTACAACGTTTAGAGATTAAGTTAAAAGAAAATTCTATTTCTTTTAATAAGTCCGTTTTAAATGAAATTTTATTAGATAAAACTCCTCAAAATAAAGAACAGCGGATTCAAGCATCTTTTCTACTTATGAATGATGCCTCGACTGAATCAGTTGAATTATTAATTGATTCATTACATTCAGAACCCAGCCCGATTGTTCGCCATGAAATTATTTTTTCACTCGGTGAATCAATCCATTATAAAGTTGTTCCTGAACTGATTAATGTTCTTGAAACAGATCCAAACTTTTTCTGCGTCCATGAATCGTTATTGGCTCTTGGAACGATTGGTGATCATTCTGCTGAAAGAAGTATACGAAAATTTCTTACTCATGATAACCCAGAAATTGTTGAATCAGCTGAAATAGGATTAGAAAGATTATTTTCAAAGTCGTGATATCGATGCAAATCATAAATTATTCTGATCTCCAAATTGAAGGTATTATACCTAAAGAACAAATTTTTCCAGATACAGAATTTAAATTAGTTTTAGAAAAATTACCATGTGATTCAGTTTACGTTATAATTGTTAAGACTGATAAAAACCCCGCTCAAAAAATTATAGCTACAGCAATGCTTATTAATATAGTTAAACAAAAAAATCCTAAAAAAATTATTATTGTCCACCCTTGGTTGAGCTTTGCTAGACAGGATAGAAGATTTTTAGACGGTGAACCATTAAGCATTGAAATCGTCCTTGATTTGTATGATTCAGTTGGAGCAACTGATTTAATTTCTTTTGACATTCATTCCATCATGTATCGTGAACCAGGTATACACACTTATAAAAAATTGAAAATTCATAACGTTAATTTTGTAAGCAATTTTTATGAACCGAATTATTTAATTTTAAGCCCAACAGGAACAGATGAACCATTTTTAAAACCTTTGAGAGATAAAAATATTCCAATAACATATTTTAAGAAAGAAAAATTTTGTTTAAATTGTAATAAGCCTTTACAACTTTGTACTTGTGGCGGTGCTGTTAGAAAAAGTGTTCGAATAGTCTCTGATCTAGATTTTAAAGCAAAAAACATTCTAGCTATCGATGATATTATTGCTGGTGGTGGAACAATGTTGGCTACTGTTCAACAACTTCATGAAAAAGGCGCTAATGAAATTGTTGTCTGTGCTACACATGCTTTTTTTAACGATCTTGAAAAAGCTGAGGAAATAATAAAACATTCTGCAAAAGTTAAAGTTTCAAATACTGTTACGCTAAATCCTCAATTGAAAGATAAGTTAAAGGTTATAGATGTTATTCCCACTCTTACATCTTATTTAAAAAATTTTTAACATGTCGTTTGTAAAAAAGAGGTTAAATTTTTCTACAGAATCAACATTAATGTGAATTTAGTGGTATGCTTAAGAAAAAATAAAATTCTGTCTGTTTAGCTTGCAGTAGCATTTGCGTGCTGGTCTTTATCTTCAATTTCTGCATTTCCAAAGAATTTTTGATACAACAATAAATTGAAAATACTAATAATAAATGCTAAACCAAATGAAATGTATAAAGGCATAGTATCTAAAATGTCACCTGATAATGAGGTTGAAGTGGCCAACGGAAAAAGTCGAGCAGCTTGATTTGTTCCTGAAGCTTCTGAACGTGCACGTTCTGATACTAAGTTCATCATAAGTGCCATTTGGGATGGTAGAGCTATAACTCTAGTAAATGTAAAAATCCAATAACAAAACACGGCAATTGTTGCTGATGGAGAGAAAGGGAACAATAAAACGAAAATTGATGATATGGCTCTTGAAATCGTTATGAAATTAACAAAGCCTAATTTTTTGGTTAAGTAGGGTGTACCAATCATCGCAGTGGTTGTTATGATGCCACCGATTGCAATCACAGTTCCAATTTCACCTTCACTTAAGAAAAAGTATTGTTGAAATATAATAGCCAAAAATGGAGTAATTAGACCCTGTCCTAACCCATTAAAAATTCCTGTCATAGTAAATTTTCGTATTATCTTTTTATCTTGATCTGTAATATTTCCTTTTTTAGCAGAATTTTTATTTTCTGCCTGTCTCTTTTCGGGTTTAAATGTTTCTTTTAATGGAATTATTAAGAGAAGTGATAGTACTGTGAATATAAA
>DAHXPE010000104.1 GCA_027364495.1 Candidatus Heimdallarchaeota archaeon
ATGGTCATAGCCTTTGTAGCTGCATTAATAATAGATGAATTTCTAACTGTATTTATTATTATAATGTTTGTACTCGTTGCGGATATGCTTGAAGATTTAACAGTTGAACGTGGTAAACGTGCAGTAAATGACATTCTTTCTTATCTCCCTCAAACCATTACTATATTAGAAAATGGTGTTGATAAAGAAATTGCAATAAATGTATTGAAAACAAATGATATTGTCTTAATCAAACCTGGTCTTAAGATTCCAATTGATGGATCAGTACTGTTTGGTAAGTCTTTTGTTGATCAATCAGTCATAACTGGAGAATCGATACCTGTTGAGAAAACTGTTGGTTCAAATGTATATGCTGGTTCTATTAATCAATTAGGAACACTTCATGTTAAAACTGAAAAATTAGGCTCTCAGACAATTTTTGGGTCTATTGCTAAAGAAATTGAAAAGGCAAATAAATCTAAGGCACCTATTCAGAAAACGGCAGATAAATTAGCAGTTTATTTAGTATATTTTGCATTAATATCTGCTTTTCTAACATATTTCATAACTCATAGTGAAATATCAGCAATTTCGGTTATTATTGTAGCTGGAGCTTGTGGCATTGCTGCGGGAACACCCCTTGCTATTTTAGGAGCAATGGGTCAAGCCACAATGCTTAAGACGATTATTAAAGGTGGAGTTTACCTAGAAAAACTTGCTTCGATTGATACTGTTATTTTAGATAAAACTGGAACCTTAACATTGGGTAAACCTGAAGTCTTAGAAATCAGAACTCAAACAAGTATTTCAGCAGAAGAACTTATTCACATTGCTTCAAGTGTTGAACGATATTCTGAACATCCCATAGCTCAATCATAAGCAACATGTATATCTGATGTTCAGATTGCAATGTCAGGGTTAAGTATGCCTAAACTAGCAAGTATAATTCCAATGGTATCAATAATAAATGTCCCATAAACATTTTCCCATATTATTCGCTTCGTTCTTTTTGATAATCTCAGTAATTCAATAAATTTCCCTAAATCATTCCCTAATAGAACTATATCGGATGTTTCTTTCGTGAAATCCGTTCCTGAACCCATTGAAATGCCAACATCAGCTGTTTTTATGGCTAATGCATCGTTAATACCATCTCCAATCATGGCAATGACTTTTCCTTCATTTTTATATTTTTCAACCCATTTTGTCTTGTCCATTGGAAAGAGACCGCCATGAGTTTCTTTTACAGTTAATTCATTACCTATTTGATTTGCAATAATTGGATTATCACCACTAAGTAAAATAGTGTATATATTTAAATTGTGAAGATCTTGAATAAACGCACGCGATTCATGTAACATCTGAATTAGTATTTATATTTAATTCAGCTAGATTAATACCTTATAATAAAAGAAAAGAAACCAAAAATATCAATATTAAAGATGCAAAGGAAATAAATTATATTACTAAAAGTATTCATGATTTATCTCCATCCTAAAATTTACTTGTTCGAAGGAAAAGGTGTTAGCAACCAAAAGCAACAATTATTACTTTGAAATTCCTTTAAGAAAACTTATATATTAGAGAAAAGTACTGTTAGTTGATTAGGTAGAATGACTTTGGAAATGTTTGAACTTGAATTTAATGGAGTTTCTTGTCCAGGCTGTATAAAAGCTATCGAAAATAAATTGTCAGCTAATAAAGAATGTCATATTAAATTTATCGATAATAACACTGGAAGGAGTATAATAGATACTGAACTGTCTAAAACAGCCTTGAACAATCTTTTCTATCGTTTCCAAGGTTGTTGTACTTCATGTTTGATATCTATTGAATCAATTAATACAGTTTCGCTAAAAGATTCTCAAAATTTTGTTATTGATGTTGATGAATATCAACTCATTAAGAAACAATATAGAAACGCATTAAAACGAATTTTAACTAAAGAAGAGGTTGCTTGCAGTGATTTTTGTGTCTGTAAAACAACCACTATCAATCGTTTTGAGGAATTTGCCAATGCACCGAGTTTTAGCTCAATTTATAATCTTACAGATTACTTATTGAAAAACAAATATTTGAAACCTGAAATGACTATAACGGATTTTGGAAGTGGAACTGGACATGATACATTTCAAATTGCTCCTTTAATTTACCCCGGTCAAATAAATGGAATTGATATTACATCTGAAATGGTTGATTATGCAACCAAAACAGCACACGAACTTCATTTGCAAAATGTTTCATTTCACCAGAATTTTGATTTAAGTAATATTGAACCAGATTCACAAGATTTAATATTCACCAATAATGTATTTAATCTTTTAAAAAATAAATCTAAGTTTTTATTACAAGTTTTCAAATGTTTAAAATCAAATGGGATCTTTGTTATCGCCGATGAATTTTCAGTAGATTTTCTACCGGAATCTCTACGTAAAGATCCAATGTTTCAGTGCGGCGGAATACCAGAAGCACAACCGCAAAAATATGTAGAAAATTTATGTGCTGAATATAAATTAGAAATCGATCAAAAAATAATTGTTAAAGAATACTCAATTTTATACAACGAATTCAATTATTTATTACAAAGTGTGATCTTGATTTTTAAAAAGAATGTTTAAAAAAATAAAACCAAGAAAAAGTGAAAAAAAGAAAAAATTGGCTCTATTCATTGTTTTTTAAGTAACAGCCTGTGTTCCAGACAACCAACCAGCATCAGAGATTAAAAAAATTAACATTTCTTGAAATTACAAATTTTTTTTTTGCAAAAAGTTTTAACAGCAAAATAAAATAATTTATACAGTGCAATTTTGGTTTTTTTTGTATAAATAAATTTTAAATCATGAGGTTTTTTATAATGATTTATTTTACTATACAAAGCATGATTTTCCTTCCCGTTGTTCTGTTTATCTTAATTTTGATTCATTTTCGAAGAAAACTAAATTTTTTTAGCTTATTTCTAATATATTTAGATGTATTTTTTAATTCTCGAAAAAAAAGGTTTGCAGTCTATTTTATGAGTTTTTTAATACCAATTTTGATTGGTTATCTCCTTTACAAAATACCATCTTCATCTGATGTTCAGATTGCAATGACAGGAGCTATTCAAGCTTTTCTAAATGGAAAAAATCCATTTTACTATACTGTGGTTCCTCATGTTCTTTTATTTCCTTCAGGAATTAAGAAATTAGTTATGGGAACTTATAATTATGGACCTATTGACTTATTAAGTTATTCAATAGGTTATATTATCTTTCATCCTTTTGTTGGTTCACCTTGGTGGCTTTACTTTTCAAATCTATTATTATTGGTTGGAATATATCTAGTTATCAGAAGCCTTATTGCTTTACCAGATTTAATTAAGATAATTCCTTTTATGATTATATTTAGTATTTTCCTTGGTGATAATGTATTATTGATGTGTTTCTTTTTATCTTTAGCTTGGTATGTTCATCTCAAATCAAATTACAGATACAAGTCAGTTTTGGTTACCTTCTTAATTACTTTAGGAATTTTAACAAAATTATTTGTCGCCTTTGTTCTATTAGGCTATTTTATTTACATTTTTAGAACAAACCTTAAACTTTGGATTATTAATGCTATAAGTGTTACAATAACTGGATTTTTAGTAATTATACCTTTTGGAATATTAAACGTTATAAAATCTATATTTATTTTTCATGTCGATTTAAGTGTCAGAGCTAATTATGCAACTATACAGGGTGGTTTGACGATTTATTTAATGCTACTACATCTGACTTCTAATTGAATGCTATCTAATTTTCCTTATAAACAGTAGCACAACATGTATTTGGGAAAAATACATAAAGA
>DAHXPE010000105.1 GCA_027364495.1 Candidatus Heimdallarchaeota archaeon
ATTTTGTCATAATTTTTAAAAACCGCCTTATCAAAAAATGTATAAAAATCGCTTATGTGTCATGTTTTGTCTAATAAAAGAATCTCGATGAACTAAAAACATAAACTGCATTATCAAATCAAGACTCGTAAAAGACTATAGAGTCTTATTATTAATAAGATTTTCTCTACACAAAATTTTTGTAAAAATTATTCCCAAACAACGATAATCAATGCTTAAAAATTAAAATTCTCTTTATTTATTTATGATAGTCTCAAAATAAATGTTAAATTTGAACACACAATTTATATCGAATTAATCTTCTTAATAAAACAATTTTTTTTACTACCCTTTTACCACAATAAAATCCTACCTTTAAAACAGTAATGACAATATTTCTTTTGACTAAATTTATTAAATAGTTATATTATATTCATAAAAAAAATTTCAAATCATATTTACAAGTTTGCTAAATAAGAATCTATTTTGTCGAAATTTTCAAACAATTGTATTTATCAGCTTCTCTCAAATGAAAATTCATTTTATTTTATAAATAAGTACATGCCCCAAGTTGTACTAATTATTTCAAATTAAAATGCAATGATTATATTTACTACATAAAATTACATTAAAGCCGACGTAAAAGTGACTTTCCAGAAGATAGTAAGGAATATTTCCAGTAATTCGATTGGAATTCTATTCTTTTAATAATGTCTATCTACTAATAAAATAAATGTTTAAGGTGATACTATGCATAACGAATCCAATTTTCAATTAGATAACTTATTTGATAAATTTATTGAAAATCCACCTATAATAAAACATCATAGAATGCTTTCACATTCCTTTTTACCTGAAAGCTATCCTCACCGAAGTATTCAAATGGAAAATATAGGATCTATTCTAGCAAATGTTTTAAGAAATCATCGGCCAAGTAATATGTTTCTGTATGGGAAACCTGGTACTGGAAAGACCTGTGTTACTAAATTTGTCTTACAAAAACTACAGTCTCATATAAGCCTTAAACAAACTCATTTAGAAAGCAGATTTTTTTATTCTTACATAAATTGTAAAGAGGTTGGTGGAACAAACTATAGTGTTTACCAAAATATAATTCAAGCGTTGGATACAACAAAATTCATCCCTCCAACTGGTTTACCTACCTCAGAGGTTTTTCAGCGATTAGTCCAAACACTGGATTATTTAGGTAAATCTATTGTGGTGTTGATTTTAGATGAAATTGATGAGCTTGTTAAAAAATCTGGATCTGAGGTTCTTTATAGTTTAACCAGAATTAATGATTCTCTTAAAGAAACACAAGTTGCCATAATAGGAATTTCTAATGATACAAAATTTAAGGATTACCTTGATCCAAGAGCATATTCTTCCTTGTCAGAAGAAGAAATCATTTTTTCGCCTTATAATGCAATAGAATTAATTGACATACTAAATGAACGTACTAACGCTGCTTTACATGACAATGTACTGGAAGAAGGAGTTATTCAAAAAATAGCAGCAATAGCCGCACGCGAACATGGGGACGCTAGACGGGCACTTGATTTGCTTAGAGTCTCAGCAGAATTAGCTGAGAGAGAGGGCTATAGGATTATTACCGGTAAATTGGTAACTGAGGCAAAAAATCATATTGAGAAAAATACTGTTCAAGAGGTTATATCTACTCTCCCTCAACAGTCTAAATTAGTCATTACCGCAATTTACCGATTAGAAGAAATTGATAAGGTCGATGAAATAACATCTGGGATGATTTATGATTTATACAGTGACCTATGCGATAAGATAAAGTTTGATAAGGTTTCAGCTAGAAGAATAAGTGATTATATCAATGAATTAGATGTCTTGGGAATTTTAGAAGCTAATGTAGTCTCTAAAGGAAGATATGGCAGGACTAAAAAAGTAAGATTTTGTATACCTAAATCTATTGTTTTTGATTTACTTCGTAAAGACCTTTTATTCAGTGAATTAGTTATTTAGAAAAAAAAAATTGTTTGCTAAAAACTTAAAGTGGAATGGTCATAATTTTTCTTTCTTGTGAATGAAGATTAAAAAGCACGACCTTGAATTCATTTAAACTGTCATCTGTATTTGGACCGACACCAAAGATGCTTATATTTTTGTAATTTGAAAGAACAAACTGAGCTGGATGAGTAAAAACAAAGAAATCAATATCTTCAGGTATAATTAATGAATCATAAGAATAGGGATAAAACACTTTTTGACTCTGTTCCCAAATCGGACATAAATGTCTTAAATTAAGTAATTCGATTCCGAATTTTTCAGGCTGATTTTGAAATAATTCAACGGAATAAAATTGATACGGATTGTAAAGTATTAAATTTTTATCTTCAAGAGTAACTATATTTGGATTTTGAAGGTAAAAAATATTCTTTTTAGAGGAATGATAATTTATTTTTACTTGCGGTTGAGGTAAAAATTGATTGGTGATATCAAAGGGAGAAGGTACAATAAAAATTTGAATGTTGGCTGGAATCTTCTCAATATTTTGATTAAATGAATTATATTTAGAAGTTGGTGAAAGATCTTCATCAGTAAAATCAAATCCCGAGTTTGTGTATGAATCAAAGTCATGAGATGATAGGATACCACCGATAAAAATACAATAGCTAATTCTGAAATTTTCATGAGTTCTTTGAAGCCATTTTGTAAATTGTGATAGCATCTTCCTAGTATGTTGTGAATTGGCAAAATTTAGAGAACCAATAATGACAACCCAACTTTCGTTTGTTGTTTTTGGAATAGGCTTTTTTGATGGTGGATTAATGCCTGGATAAAACCAATTTTCAGCACTAATTACAACAATCACTTTACCATGTGCCTGATTTTCAATATCAGTTACCTTACCTATAATACCCAAAACAATTCCAAGAGGTATTTTAGATTGCTGATTAATAGAAATAGAAACTATTACTGAGCAGTTTAAAGAAAAATTTTCTAATTGTAATTTAGTGCTGTAAAGTTGAGTATTAGACAGATCAGTTTGAGTAACGAGACCTGTAATAAAAATACGCTCATTTAATTCTATTTCTTTACTTGTTTTAGGATATTTAGGTCTATTTTTGTCATCTTGATGACTATCAATAACAATTTGCTCTAATAAAGAAAAACGATTTCTAAAATGCTTTTCAAATGATTGTACTGTAACTTTATTATAAAAATTTTTCAAATCATTAGAAAATATAATAATTGAAGGTGAAATGTGTTCCTTTTTAGGCATATATGGAAAATCATTTTGTACTGTTGTAGAAACGGCATCTTCAATCTGTTGAGATGAAGATTTTTGTTCCTTAATTAGTGGAAAAGATTTTTTTCTAAGATCAGAAAGCATTTCATTGTCAAAAACTGCCTTGGAAGAAGAAAATGCCTGTAAGGTAACTAATAGCTGAGAACCATCTGTTATGGGAATGTTTTCGCGATTAATATTGCATGACAGTAAAAAACCATGTTCAAATAGAATGGTCTGAAGATTAGATAAAATAAAAGTATTCCAATTCCATTTATTAGAATCAAAAAATGATTTCAATTGTGACCAAGAAATTATAGGATCACTTGATTCTGATTGAGCAGCACAGAAAATTAAAAATTCGTCTTTAAATGAAAAATTCTTAATTAGAGCTTCAATCCAAGGAGAAAGAAGAAGATGTAAATCAAATGCCTGTTCTACTAATGAGTCATCCATTCTAAATATTAAGAAAGGAGTGAGAATATAAAATTGTTACTTTTGAAAATGGAAGAGAAAAGAAAAGGAAAAGAAAAAAAAGGAAATAGAGTAAAAATTCTGTTTAATTTATCTTGGGACACCAACCAGTCTTTCAGCAGCATCCCAGTTGATTTTTGTTACACTTAAAAAACTCCAATGAGACAAATGAACCTGCTGGAAAATTTGGCTATACATCGCATAACCAGGTGCAAAACCAGTTGTTGTAAGTGTGCTAGACACAACTTGTTGTCCTTTGAATGAATTGATGATGCTAGTACCAACTTCAGGTCTGGTCATAATAGACCAAATCAAACTCTTAAAAAAATCTTTGTCATACGAAAGAATGGATTTAGAATCACTGGCATAATTAAAGAAGTTCTTTGAAAGAATTGGATGACCCAACTGAGTAGCTAAATTACCATCATCTTCGGCAATCTTTACCATCCATTGAACTTTACCAATATCGTTATCCAGCTGAGTTGAACCAGCCGCCAGAAGAACAACAATGTAATCAATATCATAGTAGGATGCAATTTTCAAAGCCATATCTGGTGAACTCATCAACATCGCACCGATATTACCTATTTGCGTTGAATTTAACGTAGCACCATCTACCACCAGCGTTCGATTCGAAAGCGACAACCAATAACCATAGTCCCACCAAGATGCTATAACAGAACTTGTAGGAGTCTCACGTTGCAACCAATCGAAAGTCTCATACCAATCTCCATATGACTTTATACCATTCGGCGTCTTGTATTCCATCGCAATGGATGCAGGTTGAATTATTTGTTGATCGACACTTAATCCCTGCAAAAGATTAAAGACCAAAACGAGACCAACAACAATAAATGCGACACTTACATGTTCTTTACCGATACTAGTTGAAACAGATCGTTTTCTTTTACTCAAAAAGAACTTTTCTTGTCGAATCATGACATAAGGTGTTAAAATTTCATCAATAGCTTTAGCACCAGCTAAAACTGCGGGTGGTGAAAGAATAACAATTAAACGAGCCATGGAACCACTAAAGTAAAGAGCTGACAATAAATAAACCATGAAAAAGATATTATTTTCAGTAGGTTTACGGTATAAGTAAATTATTGCAATGGGAAGGAGGAAAACTAATAAGAATAAACTTCTGAACATAGCACCCCAGCTTTGAATCAATTGCTCTGCAACTGATTGTAGAAGAGGAGAATTATCTCTAAAAAAGGGAACAATGACAGTAATAAATTTTCCTCTGAAGGTGGGAATAACTGGGACAAAAAAGTTAAAGATTAAAAAACTTATACCACCAATAACTAATCCATATCCAGCATATTCAAGATTACGGTTAGTTAAAAATGGAATATTATTAATACGTTCTTGATTTTGGCGATAAACTGAAATAATCACTAGCATGCCTAGAATACCAAGTGGGATCATTCCTCCAGTAAAATCTAATAATGTTTGCGGTCCTAAACTAGGTGAAATAACTGCCAGCGAAAGAGCAGGAAGTATAGTACCAGTATAAGCAACTAATAAACGCGTAGAAAATTTCTTTAAAAGAACCAAAATAACAACAAACAAAGCTATTAACTGAATCGCATATGTCGAACCTCCCCACGTTTGGTACAATCCAGCCATGGAAAGACCAGCCAAAAAGGAGGTAATAAATGATCCATTTCTTAATGCTCGAAGGAAGAAATAAAACGCTAAAAGCATGAAAAGATTGCCTAAAGCTTCATTATCAAAAAAACCTGCAATAGAACGTTGCATAAAACCTGGATTAAAAGCCAATAAATAAGCGGATAATAAACCAACTTTTTTGTTAGCTAACTCCTTACCTAAAAAGTATATGACTAAAATAGTTAAGGAACCACAAAAAGCTGGTGCAATAAATGCTGCTTGCTCTATTGTCAAGTTAGTGCCAATCAGTAGGAAGACACGGCGAACAACTACAGCAGTTAGGGGAGTACCCAAGTGTTGAGTTACACCCATGTTTCGAATACCAGGATAAGGATACCAGAAAATAGGATCAACAAAAGTTAAAAATTTTACTATGGATCCGATGAGACCAACTTTATCAATTTGAGAATCTATTGCAGCTGCTGCTATAAGCTGAGAATAAGGATCATCAGCTGAAAGAGCCCAATTGAACTCAAAAGCACCTTGAAATCTGAGTAAAAAGGTAACTACCATAATACACATTAGTGAAATTTGCAAAAGGACAGTTTCACGTTTGATATGCGTCCGAGTAAACTCATAACGATCACGAAAATTATCTGTTACTTTCATTAAAATATTGGACAAAATATTGTTCCTCAAATAATTTTTATCTAATAAAGTGAAATATGGCTTAAAACTCTATTTAGAAAATCCGTGATTGACTGACGAATTAATTAAGAATTTAAAGACCTATCACTTTAAATCTGTCGTAAAAATCTTTTATTTTTAAAATCCTGACCGTAGACGATTTGGACTTCGATTTATCAAAGACCTTAAAAATTATGTGATATTAAGGAACGAATGATTTCCCGTTTTTAATAACCTTATTGCTTAC
>DAHXPE010000107.1 GCA_027364495.1 Candidatus Heimdallarchaeota archaeon
ATTTTATATTTATATGAATAAGGTATATATTCACAATATTTTATCTGTATCTTCTCATAATTAACGTAAAACATAATTTTTAGCTGATTAGATTTCCAATGAGCAATTATTTTGTTAATCCTAATATCAATAAGTCTCGAAGAATTTTAAAATTTTTGGTTTCATTATCAATACTTGGTAGAGCTTTTATTATTGTTGGTGGGCTTTTTCTATTATTTTTTTTTTTAAGTTATGAAAATTATGGTAATACCTTTTTAGCAAGGGTTAGCCTTAATTGGGCTATTTGTACATTAATTTATTTTGTTTCTATTTTTTTTTATAAATACCATTATTCGTTAAGGAATTATTCCTTTCAAACTCCCAAAGATTGGCTTTTAGACCCTTTGGAAATACCGGTTAAATTTGTATTAAAAAATAAAATGACTTTTCTGATCAATAAACAGACTTTTTCTTTTAAATCAATGACTTATAAGAATAAGGTTTTTTCCCTGATGTTTATGATTTTGTTTATAGCTTTATTTTTTAGTTTATATCCAATTTTTTTCAT
Source organism: Candidatus Heimdallarchaeota archaeon (assembly GCA_027364495.1). Next base: position 548 of record DAHXPE010000107.1, read on the forward strand.
TTCGAATGCTTTTCAGGAATTTTTTCCTATTATTTTAATTATGTTATTAGGTGTCATTTTTGCAATATCATTTTTTTTAATTAATTTTTACCTTTATAGAAACGATTTGAATTGGAAATTTGAAAAAGACCAATTTGGATCAATAAATTTTATAATTAATAGCAATCAGAGAAATTCTATTCAATTAAATGCTGATAAATTAATTTTTAGTTCGATTGAGATAAATAAAAATCCTATAAATTATATAGCTTATAATTTTGGAATACATCAGAACTTTACTAATTCTTCGGATTATTTCTCACTCAATATAACTCTACCTCGTTTTGTTTATAATTCAGATGAGGGTAATCAGAACTTATGCCTTTTTGCTCATCCATCAAGAGATTTAATTGAAATATTGCAAGATGTCTTCGTGGTATGGTTGAGATTTTAATTGTTTATGAATTGTTAAAGAGTTAAAAAGCCGGTTCTTATCTTAGGTTCTACGAAATGAAAGAATTTATGATCGACTTAACGATTTTATGATCGAATAAACGTACAGTTACTACTAAATATATTTAACACAAAAAGTTCAAATTAAGCTGGAAAATGAAAATAAAACAAAATTTCAAAGGGTGAAAAATCTAAAAAAAGATAGTTTCGGAAACTCGAGAAAAAAGAAAAAATTCCTGAATTCAGCATTATTAGGGACTGTTGAGGAACTCCAAATTAGCTTTTTTCAACTTATTTTGAATAGACAATTACAACTTCAGAATGCCAATTGGAGATCATTTCTTACTTTTTACTTTTTCGAATTTTTTAAAAATTTCGAGTTATTCAACATTCTCTATTAGTGAAAATTACATGACCTTCAATAAAAAAAATTTGAAAGAAGAACTTCGATGCCCAGAATGTGGTAAAAAATTTTCAGATTACCGGAGTTTAAGGGATTAGGAACGAGGGAAAAATAAGAAAAAAAGATATAATAAGAAGAAAAAGTAATATATTTTATTCACAATCCAGAAATAATTAGGCGAAAATTCGTCATTTTTTCTAATTACTAAGATTTAGATTTTATTTTAATTTTACTTTAAATTCTCGAAAAAAATTTTCTATTATCCAAAATTTACTAACCTCTATTTTATGAAAAAGAAAATCAAATTTACTGTAGCGCTTTTCTGTTAATTAGAAAATTGATAATCAAAATTTAAGAAAATAGGGATAACATAATTTTTAGGGAAGCCTTAAATATTTTTAATTTAATTCTATCGTTGGTCAAGTTATAAGAGTTGATCAAAATGATTTTCCAAATAAAGATATTTAGAAGTAATCACGTTATTCTTACAACTATATTAACAAAAGTTTTGCATTACACTCTCAATTTTTCAAAACAATTATTAGCTTGTCTCAAGATATTTTTTTTTTTAAAAATTTTCAAAAGGGATGGAATAATTGTGAAAATAATAATGTAGGATGTTTATACCTATGAATAAAAAATTTAATTCTATTCTAGTAATATTTGTTATTATCATTAGCCTTCTAATTTATGTTGGTTATAATAATTTTTTTAATTCAAATCCCCCCATAAATACAACTAATTTTATTCACACCTCGAAAGCTACTTTTGCGTTGATAGCTCAGCCTAGTGTTGAAGCCAATAATAGCATTTTTATTCAAAATATTCGTAATTTTTATTTTTTTTCTTTTGCAACTTCTTCAAATTTCACAAAAGTTCAAAATGATACCTATGTTGTCTTGGTTGCAGATAACAGCTCTTCTAACCCAGTGAACCCAATCGCTCAAAATGTTTTAAAAACTAACCTTAACTTAACAATAATAAACCAAGAACCTGGCTCTACTTATTTCTATAACAATTTGTGGGCATTAAAACAAACTGTTTTTATATTATATAATTATAACCAAACTGAATTGACGCATGCATTAGATAATTTTGTAATAAATCAGAATACACCATCTCCGCAACTTTCTATAGCGAAACCTAATCTTTTAGACCCAGCTACATTACATCCAAACGCCACAACAGATCCTATTCTTGATGCAAGTTATGGTCCATATTGTCTTAATAGCAATTCTATATATTGTCAAGCAACTGGACGCACACCACTTCAACTTCCTTATAATTATTATGTAGGTTTTAGTTATGCATTATATGCAGCTGGTTCTGAAGATGGATTTGATTTATCTACTGGCTCTGGAAATGATATGCCAAGCTATGTAGGGATTTGTGCCCCACCACCGGATGGTGCTTGTGTTGCCGTGTATATCGGTCTACCAGTTTTTGAAACTCCAGCTGGAATTATTAATCCATCAATTGATTTAAGTATGGAAAATGAAGGTGGTGATCTCGGAGTAAGTGGATCGATTAATATTGGATCATTCTTAACATCATCTGTATCAGAAACACCAACTGGTGGAAGTAATGTTACAGGTCAAGAATGTGTCACAAATGTAGGAAGTTGCCCAAATGAAGTATTTAGTGGCTCTTCCGTAACTACAATGCAATTAATCCAGGATAATGTACTTATGTATTCAAATCCTGTTGGATATATAACAGGCTTTTTCACTTGGAGCTATGGAATATATCCTTTGGTGCAAACTTTTTCAAACATAGGAGGACTTAAGGGTCAAACAGCAACAAACTATGGTGATTTATTCATTCCATACCAATTAACTACTCCAGCAACCTTCACAAATTCAACAGGAACGTATTCATTTTCATATTGGAGTATTAATGCGGAAATCGGAACTAATACATATAATGAATGTGATATCATTAATTGCGATAATCCTACTGTACCTGTCGATCTTATTGGTCCGACTCAAGCTGAAGCTGTTTATTTCTTATCAGCTAAAGCAGGAACTGTATCAGGAAAGGTAGGCTATTATCCAAATAATGTGATACCTATATCTGGTGCGAAAATTACCTTTACTGATTCACAAGGAAATGTAGTTGCTACAGCTATTAGTGATAGTAATGGTTATTATTCAACCAGTGAATTACAACCTGGTGTTTATAATGTTACTGCGACAGAAAAAGGATATAATTTTATTCCTCAACAACCTCAGGTCTTTATTTATGGAGATATTGTAGATAATATAACTGAATTAAGTTATCCTATGCTTAGAGCACCAGTAGGTAATATCAAACCTATTCTACCCACAGGTCAATGCGGACCTGTTAATGTAGAAGCATTTTATCCAAACGGACAATCAATTCCAACATTTCTTATAAATTCATTTATGAATTATGGTGAAATAACATCACCAATGTTAACGAATACATCAGGAATTGCTACATTTACATGGTGCGCAAAAGATTATTCAAATTTCAACCTAACACCCGACATCTATTATACTAGTTTTTCTGCTGTGCTTGATCATTATCCTTTAAACACCATTATGACTAATAGTGTCGTTAATCTTTCATTATCCGTTGGCAATCGCATACTTCCAGTCTTTAATGGATCTAGTACGATTCAACCGATTCTCGCTAATTTTATGGGGCATTACTTGGGTCCTTATTTTACTTATAAACCAGCAGTTTTGATAGCATCAGGATTGCCAACAAAAGCCATTGCAAATTTTACCCCAAAATCAATTTACCCATCTTATCCAACAACTTCGGCTTTAGGAATTACTATTAATGGCAGTACCTTATCAAAAAATTATGTAGTTACTATTACAGCTACGGTTAAAGGTCCTTCATGGTGGTCAACACCACTAGTCGCATCAGCAACATTTACTTTGCAAGTGATTCCTTGTAATACGACAAATGGAGGTATTTATGGTACAATTATAGATAATGACGGAAGAACTACTAACGCAAATGTTTCAATTACTGAAGTCACTCCATCCGGTAACAATACTAAATACTGGTATAATACAACAACGGGAGTATTCAACACTGGGTATCAGTTTTCACCAGGAGTATATAACGTCTCTGTATTTCTGAATAATTTATTATTTTTAAGCCAATTAGTCAATGTTACATCTTGTAGACTGTCCCAAGTTATTTTAACTCAATTAGGAGCTCTGAATATAAATGTCAATTTTCATGGAAATACAGCGTACAACGCCTCAGTGTCTCTTGTTTATCCGGGAAATGTGACTATTACTGGATGGACAGATTATTTAGGCCAATGTGACTGGAATGGTGTTCAAACCAGCTTTTTACATGTAGCATGTAATCCAGGTGGATACACTGTGCCTGTTGCTAATTACACGCTAGAAATAACCTATAATGGCTTTAAATTAATAACTAATATACAAATTCTACCAGCAAAAATTACAACAGTTACAGTAGATCTTTATCCTTCAACAATAGTTATTACCTATAATTCAACAATAAAAGAACCTTAATTAAAAAAGTTAAATTAATTTATTTTTTCCTAGTATTCTATCTACCCACTTGAAATTGCATTTGCTATTATTGTTATAGTATGTTCTGAATCTTGATCAAGGATATTTCAACTATATGGAGCAGAAACATCTAAAGATTTTGAATAAAAAATTTAAGTTATTTCCACAGTTATCGATTCCGTCATTTCATCTTACCTTTGTATAACTACTAAGTTAATGGCGGCTAAAAACGTTTCGGTAGCTGCAGTGATTTTTGTCGAAAACGTTACATCTTTCAAAAAAAGTTAAACACTTACCAAAAATTAATTAATAAAACTTACTCGAATGGTGGATTTTGTTTGGATTCACCAGGAAAATAATGAAATATATGAGCTTAAACCTCTTTTAAATCAATAATTATTTTCCTTTGGATTTTATTTTTATTTCAGCAAATAAAGTGAGTATAAGAAGAGAAATTGTAAAAGAATTTAATTTAATTGTTATAATTAATCAAAATTCGCTCATAGTAATCAAAATGAATCCACAGTAAAGCATGTACCTGGAAATTTTAAATAAAACTAGGATCACTATCAAAAAAATATTTCTATTGATTTAATAAAATTTGGTGAACTATAATTTTTATCAACAAACCCATCAATTAAATTGAAAGCTTCCTGAGTAAAATTTTCCCTAAAATAGCTTTCTGGATAACCAGAGCTAATTAAGATTTTAACGCTAGGATCAACCTTTTTTAATGCTATAAGAATTTCTTGACCCTGCAAATCAGAATTTTTAAATGTATTATCTAAAATAATTAAATTTATTTCCTTTTTTTTTTCATTAAAAAGATTAATTGCCTCATAGCCGGTTGCTGCTTTTAAAACTTTGATATCCTTTTTGGATAGGAAAGATGAAGCTAAAAAAAGCAAATCTTCATCATCATCGCAAACGATAATTGTTTTCTGGGTAATTGAATTCATAGTAAACAACAATTATTAATTCAATGGTCTACATTTTGATGTGTTTGTTTAGTATTAATATTATTTTGGTTTATACCAAACACCCTTTTAAAGTAACCTGAATCGTCCGGTTTCGGAATATGCTCTAGATCATTAATAGAAGCTAATCGCTGTGCTAATGCCACTTTATAATTACTTTCCATCAGACGATTTAAATTAATTTTCTGGGCTTGTGGAGAACCGGCACCATGCATTGATTCAGTTAAATAACCGACCGCATTCCTGCCTAAAGTCATATTTTCAATTAATCTTAGCATTTTAACACGTTCAAGAGTAGAATCGCTTGATTTACCTTGAAGATATTTAATAAGAATAGGACCAGTCTCAGGATTTTCAAAATCTGATTCGGATGGTAAAGTGACAAGTAACCCACCAGCAATATCCTGAATTAACCGACTAATTTCATAAGGGTATTTGGTAACATTATATTTGCAAACGTTAGCTAAGAGATCATCACACATCCAAACTCCTGATTTCAATTTGTAAGCCTGAAAAGAAGAAGCAATTCCTAAGCCATAAATAGTCTCGTTAAGTTGAGTAACCTCAGCAAGCTTGTCTCGAATATGAGAAACCGATGCAACACCGTTATACTCAGCTATAGCAGCTCCGGCACCAATAATGACGTCTCCAACTCCTGATTTGCAGACATAACTACGTCGATGATAGTTAGTAAACCGATCAACCAGCATGGTACAAAAATCATATTCACCATGCATGAAAACATATCTCCAAGGAATAAAAACATTATCGAAAATAACTAAAGCTTCTTGGCCAGCATAGTGAAAATTCCCGGTGTCAAAAGTACTAGACATATGTCGAAAATCATTTGACTGACGTCCGTAAATATAGGTTATACCAGGAGTTTCAACCGGTAAAGCACCAATAACTGCATAATTTTTATCCTTTTCAGTCATACGCATAGTGGGCATAACAATTAACCAGTGAGAATTAATACAACCAGTTTGATGGGCTTTAGCACCTGTTATATAAATTCCTTCTTTGTCTTCCTTTACAATATGAACGAATAAATCAGGATCGGATTGTTCATAAGGTTTTTTACTGCGATCTCCTTTGACATCAGTCATAGCACCACCTATTACAAAATTTCCTTTATGCATTTCTTTAACAAAAGATAAAAATCTCTGATGGTAAGTAGTGCCATATTTTTCATCTATTTCAAAAGTTGTAGAATGGAGAGAGTTTAAAGCATCCATTCCAACGCAGCGTTGAAAACATGTTCCGGAAAGTTGTCCCAGTCTTCGCTGCATCTTATTCTGGAGTATAAGATCATCAGGTGATTCAGCTATGTGCAGAAAACGACTGACCGTTAAATCTGATATGGAAGAATGAGCCATAGCCAACTCAGGTTCCTTTTGACCGAGTTCATAAGTTAAAGCCATAGCATTAATAGAAGGAATAATAACTGGGTGTTCTGTTGGTTCCTCTACATGTTTTCCGTCAAAAAAAATTCGTAGACCACGATTTTTAAGACTGTTTCTGTATTCTTCAGGTGACAAAATTTGGGTTTTAATTGTATTTAGCATAAAAATTAATTATTCTTACCTCCTAAAAAAAATTGCTACTCATAAAGTATTTTTAATTTTTAGTCAGAAGATTAATATACCTTTTATAATTCCCAATAAGCAAAAGTATTTCTAACTAAAAAACTTTATAGCAAAACAATTTGAATAAGGTAGAAATTTTAATTTAAACTCAAATTAGAGAACTGAGATATTGCAGAATGCCCTATCTTCAATATATTTCGAAATCCTTAGTCATCCTATAAGACGAGCAATTTTAGTCTTTATTGATATTGGTTCTCGAAACTATTCAGAAATAATGGAAGGCTTAGATTTTGATTTAGAAATTCGAAGCAATAAATTAAATTTTCATTTGAAGAAGATGTTATATGGAGGAATACTAGTCAAACGTGATAAATCATATGCCGCTTCTGAACTAGGATTAAAATTACTTTCTTTAATGAACCAATTTGAAAAAGTAGTGCTTAACGAGAGCAAATCAGATGAAAAAGAATATTGTACTGATGATATTATTATTTCTGAAAAAATTAATAAAGAAATAAAAAATGAAAGGAGTTTATAATTTTTTTTTCTTTCTCTTTTTCAATAATCTCCTTACATTTTTCATAAGATCTCAATAGAATAAATTGAGTATAAATGAAATAACCAACAAAATTTTTAATTACGCAAGAGGCCCTAAAAATCTTATCAACTGTGGTGTGGGTGGTAATTGTTTAAGTAAAACTAGTTTAAAAATTCTTAAACAATTCTTTAAGAAAAAAAATGTCGTTCAGACAAAACG
>DAHXPE010000111.1 GCA_027364495.1 Candidatus Heimdallarchaeota archaeon
TTTTTGTATTTGTATATATATATAACCTCTAGTTATTTATTTTTTAAATCTATAGTTAAGCTAAAAATACTTGAAAGACCTTTTTTTCTTATTCCGTATATTTCCACCAAAAAGATTACACAAAATAATCAATTTTAACAATTTTTGAACGAAAATTTTTTTTAATATATTTTTAGATCTCTTCTACTATATAAAAACCGAAAAAAAGGTTAAAAGTGATAATATGTCAAAAGTAATTTTTATAACTGGTGCTTCTAAAGGAATTGGAAAAGCAATAGCTCTTAGCCTATCTGAAGATAATAATGTTATATTATTTGCCAGATCAGAAGACAAATTACTAGAATTAGAATCAACTATTAAAAAAAAAGGTGGTTCTTGTCTTTGTATCGTAGGAGATGTAACAAAAGAGCAAGATGTATCTGATGCCATAGCTACTACGATTGATAAGTTTTCAAAAATTGATGTGTTAATAAACAATGCTGGAATAGGTATTTATAAGAGAATTGAAAATTTTTCTTTCACTGAATTTAAAAAGGTGCTGGAAACTAATTTATTTGGTGCATTTCTAGCTACCCGATATGCCGTACCTCATATGATAAAGCGAAAACAAGGACAAATAATAAACATTTCATCGGTAGCCGGTCTTAATGGATTCAAGGAAGGTACTGCCTATTCTTCTTCAAAGTTTGGTTTAAATGGTTTTACAGAATCATTACGTGAAGATATTAAGGAATTTGGAATTGCAGTTACAGCAGTTTGCCCTGGCGGTGTACGAACTGAATTTGGTGGTGATAATCATGATAAAGTGAATAATGATTATCTGTTAGAACCTGAAGATGTTGCTCACACCATTAAATATTTAATTGATGAATCAGAGACTGCTAATACAAAATTAATTGAATTAAAGCCCAGAAAAAGAAAAGATCGAAGATAAAATTTTTTTATTTGACTTTTTCTTCATTACTAAAAAATTCTTAAATTCCTAATGCTTTGTTTATTCATGGCCTATCCTTCTGAATTTGCCCGCCATTTTATTGGTGTTGGTTGTATAGTAATTCATGATGATAAAGCTCTTCTAGTAAAACTTAATTATGGAAGAGCACAAAATTTTTGGTTGATTCCTGGAGGTTTTTTAGAAGCTGGAGAAACTATTATTGAAGGAGTTATTCGTGAGGTTTTTGAAGAAACTGGAATGAAAGTTGAAGCAGAAGGCATTCTTGGGGTCAGAACTATGGTTCGAAATCATGATAAATTGACAGATCTCTATTGTGTAGTTAAATGTAGATTATTATCAGAACCAGAGCCTCTAGTTCCTCAACCAAGTGAAATTAAAGAAGTGAGCTGGATTCCTATTTCGGAATGCTTTTCTAATCCAGATATTTTGGATTACTCTAAAGTTATCATTAGAAAAGCACTTGGAAATAAATTTCTTACTTTAGATAGGGATCTAAATGAGGAAAGAAAGAAAAGGCTTGATTTATCAAAATTTGAACAATTTTGGGTTTAAATAAGTTAATTTTTTTTTTTTGAGTATGGTTAATCAATTATTTCATTAATAAAATGAATTGTAAAAGAAGAATTTTCAACTAAATCTTTTATCTTAGCTAGAAAATACATCCAACCGTTTTTATAACTAAAATAGGCATTTTCTTGATTTAATTCATCAAATATATCTATATCTTTGTGTGTTAAGGTTAATACACATTCTTTTTCTTCTGTCTTTTCTATTTCCCACTTGATGTATCCAATAGGATTAAAATCAATGATAAAATCGTGAATTAAAATGGAATCTTTTTTCCATGTTATTAAATTGCTAGGTCCTTCGTCAATCCATCCCCAAGAATAACGAAATGCTTCTAAATCGCATTCAGGATACATAGAAAAAATTTGTTTTAAGTAAAAAATTTCAGTTAAATGCGAAAATATTACCTTTTGGGTGTTATGGATAGGTATTGTTACGCTTATTCCTGACTTATCGAAATTTGTATAATCAAAAGATGGAATCGATATCCCATCGTGATCAATATATTCTTTCAATCGATAAAAAAGATAAATCCACTCTTGTAAAAATGAACAAATACTAAATTCTTTGCAACTTAACTCAATATTAATAAAAAAATCTTCAATTTTAAATAATATCTCCATATTAAACGATTCAAAAGAACAGATCCAAGAAACAATATTAACTTCATTTTCTTTTATTTTTATTATTAGTTTTTCTGAAATAGATGAAAATAATTTCTTAATTTCTATTTTATCGAGCGAATTTGAATTGAGACACACGCCTAACCATTTTTCAATCGCAGTAACCTGGGTTAATGCATTTTTTATGGTATTACCTTGCTGGTCTACTTTCATTGAGCCAAAGGCTTTATGGGTGTTTGACATGGATTTTCAAATTTCCGAGCTAATTATTTACTTTTTATCAAAGTCCTTTATTTTCAAAGCATCATCAATTAATTGGGCCATTAGTGCATTTTTGTGGTAATCAAGTTTGAATCATAATAAAAAATTCAATATCAACGAAGAATAGTGTATGTGCATATCTGGATGATTTTTATATTTTTTTGCTAAAAAATGAACCATATTAGCTATGGTCATTGATTCGGATCCGTTTTTAGTTTTTAATTCAAGTTGTAATTTCCTTTTTTTTATATTATAGATCAATTAGTTATTTTTTTGTAATTATATCTTCGATTGTTTTATTTAAAGATCACATCATTATTAAGTTAATTTAATTCTTTTAGGCAAAGTTTTATGAGCTTTGATTATATCTTGATCTAATTTTTTATAATTTTCAAATAATTCATCTTTATGGCGAATAATGAGAATCAAAAAGAACAAACCAACTAGAAAATGAAACATACCACCAACTAAACCTTCTCCATTAATAAGCCAAATATTGGAAATTGAGGGATTGAGTAATCCTAAGGATCCATCATATATATTACCTGTAAATACCGGATTAGCCAAATTCCATGAATAATGTAGCATAAGTGCTGGCCACAAATTTTTTGTTTTTAAATAAGCCCAAACCATTGCCCAATTAGCGCCAAAAAATACTCCAAACGAACCTATAATTAAAAAGATAACTTTATCAGATGATACAGGAGCCAGAACAGTAAAATAAGGTAAATGATAAGTAAACCAGACTAATCCTACAATAAAAGTTGAAATAATAAGGGAAAGTTTTGGATGGAGTTTTAAAAGTTCAGGTAGCAAATAACCTCTCCAACCTGCCTCTTCGCCTATAATTCTAATGAAACCTCCTGGAGAAAATAATAATAATGCACCAACAAGGGTGAAAAATAAAATAAAATCTAAAAATTGAACTTTTGTAGAATAACCTGCCAAATCACCTACGAAAGGAGTATAATTGGGATTATATCTGACTCCTCCAATAATAAAATCGGTAGTAATTGTGAGAGATAGAACAACAACTGTATAACCAACTCCAAATCCTAACCATTTGTAACCAGGATTATTAAATTGATCCATATTTATAAAATCTGTTTTAAACAATAAAATAAAAATTATAGCCATTGTGGCAGGTATAAATGTATAAATATCACCACTAATTAGCTGAGCTGTTTGTCCGTTTCCTAAAAATTTTAAACTTAGGTATAAGGAGGTGTAAGAAAACAAAATGGTAAGTACAGACCATAATAGTATTAACAAAAACCTTTTTTTTGGAGTTATATTTTTATTGGACATAAATAATTACCAAAATTAATCTTTTAGTGGTTAAATAAATTTCCAATTGTATGATAGATAAAATTTACCTTGTTCCTTTTACGAATTATTTAAACTCGAAAATTTTTCTATAATTACCCTTCTCCGAGAAGTGGAACATTCGAGTATGGTTAAAAAATCGTTTCTTGGCTTATCTGCTTTTCAATTATTAGCCTTTTTTAGACGTGGTCTTTTTTATACCTTTCTTCCTATCTACCTGTATTTTTTCCTTGGATTATCTATTACAGAATCAACTTTTTATGTAACCTTTGCTATGATTTCATCATCTTTTGGTCAATCGTTTATTTGGGGAAAGGTTGCAGACCGATTATATAACAGAAAAATAATGATTTTCACTGCTGAATTAATTGCAGCTGCCGGACATATTATTGTCTGGTATTTGCATCGCATAGCATATTCTTATTCTCCATTTTATGCTGCCTGGACAATTATTCTTGGCTTAACTTGTATAGAATTTTTTTGGAGTGCTTCAAATGTTGCTTGGTCTGCAATGATTTCTGATATTGTTGCTCAAGAAGACACAAGCTCTATAATGGGAGTCCTAAATGGAATAGGAGGCTTTGGGAGAATATTAGGTGTCATTGCAGCTGCACTTTTCCAGTCGATTGGTGGAATTCGTTTCGGTGGTGGGTTTTATTATGGCTATTTGTTTATTATAACTGCTATTGTTATTTCCATAACAGCTATTATAATTATTCTAACAATATCTGATAGAGATTTAATTTATAGATATGAGGGATTAAATGAAAATACAAATTATATCAAAAAATCAGTAAATGGTGATACACAATCTAATCCTAATAATGGTTATTTTGACGGAAAATTTTTCTATGTTTTTCTAATCGTACTCATTTTTCTTAACTTTGGAAGAAATGGAGTGAATGTTATCCAAGATTTTTTCCTTATTGCAAAATTCAATACTAGTAATGCAAATCTTGGTCTTTTTGAAAGTCTACGCGCAGCATTTTCAATAATTGCCGGCTTTTCAACTCCTTTCTTGATTAAAAGGTTTGGTGATTGGAAAGTCTTTTTAATGTCACCGATTATAGTTATTATTTGTATGATTGGATTTATTTTTTCTCCATACATGTATTTAGCTTTCATTTTTGGAGCAAGTGTTTGGACAGCCCAAGTAACCATTTCATCAGCCTCATATGGAATTATATCAAAGAAAATTCCATCAAAACTCCGTGGAAAGTATTTTGGTTATTATAATGCAGTATTTTCCTTATCTTTCGGTATGGGTTCAACTTTAATCACAGGACCAATCTCTGATCTTCTTATCGGATTTAATTTCAATCCAGTCTTAGCTTATTCATATGCTTACTTAGGTGCGGTGATTTTATTAATTATCGGCTTGATTTTTGGCATCAAATTATTTCTTCAATCGTTGAAACAATCAAATTCACGAGAATCACAAATTATCTAATTTTCTTTCAAAGGTTTATTGGCTATGTCAAACCTTGAGTAATGACTAGTATTATCTAAATTTTATCTTCTTCAAGGATACATCTTAACAATATATGTAAGAAGTACATTCTCTTCTCCGATTAGTGGTTCAAAAACATTTATACCCTCTGGATCCATAATCATGGACCCCCCATTTTGATAATATTCTTCCGTAGAATAATTAGTAGAATCTGTAAAATTGAATTCATTTTTGAGAAAAGAGTGAATTGTTTTTGTTGTTAAGAGACCAGAAAGGGCAATGATATAATATCTTCCTTCCATAGCATGAAATTTTAAGAATTTTTTTATTAACTTTATAGAATCTTGCCAAACAGAGAAATGAAGCATCTCTGATTGCATTTATAAAGAAGCTCTGGCTAAAAGTGGCCAATTTTTACATCAATTTAATCCCCCAACATATACTAAATTTATTGTACCGTCTGCCCATACCAGTATTTCTTCATTATAATTTTTATTTTTCTATGCCTTACAAGTATTTCACCTAAGTTGATATAGTAAGTAATGTGTAGTATATACTTCCATTTGAACGCTCATCACCTCACATAAACATGACTTGTAATTTTTTGGCCAAAGAACACATTTCAAGTTCCAAAGGATGATCTGAAAGATACAATGATTCATTCCAATATTTAACATAAAGTTTCTTTTGTAAGGAGTTATTAAATTGAGCATCATTGCTAATAGATACCCACTGATGTGCCCCTGTAATAAAGGTGCTCCCCATGTTATTAATTCAGCTCCAACTTTAGTTAATTCAACTATTTTAAGTTTCAGCTTTTCCTATGTTCCTTTTGCATCAAGGAAAGAAGATTCTATTTGAATAATACAAATTTTCATAATAATTAGACTTTAATGATTTTTGTCAAATTTCTTATATTCAAAATTTCTTTATTATATTATGAGTGTTCGTCAGAAACTTGCGACATTATGTTATATTTACAAAGACGGAAAAATTTTACTTTTGCATCGAGTGAAAAAACAAAATGATATGCATGAAGGGAAATTTATTGGCATAGGTGGGAAGATTGAGGTATATGAAAGGCCTAGAGAATGTATGTTTCGCGAAATTTATGAGGAAACTGGTATTAAACCATTAGATTTAACTTTAAGATCCGTTATCTATTTTAATGAAATTGGAAATAAGAATATACATCCAGCTTTGAATTATCTGGTGTTTGTTTATAGAGCAACCAAATACGATGGTGAAATACGTGATTCAGATGAAGGAATCCTTGTTTGGAAGTCTTATGATGAATTTAAAGCTTTAAATTTATGGGAAGGAGATAAAATTTTTGTACCTAAAGTAATATTTGAAAACGAATTTTTTGAAGCGACTTTCAATTATACATTTGATGAAAAATTAATAGATTATAATATTAATAATTAAAAATCTCATATATTGCTTATTCTGGCCAATTCTTCCTTTAATTCATTGTAAAATATTATTAAAGTTTCTAAGCATTCTTCTTTTGTTTTTGAAAATATTAAATTTAAAAATAATAAATCAATTTGAACCCTTTCATTTGCATCCATTTTTCCATGGGTTATAGACTCAATTGATTGTTGTAATTCAGAATAAAGACTGTTATTAAATGTTTTATTAATAAATATGTTTATAATATTAATTTCATTCTTTGATAGCTTAGAATAGTAATGAGGTGGAATTATTAGTATTGAATTTAATCTGTTACCTGCTAATTGTCTCCAAACTCTTCTTTGTACGTCTGCTAATCCATATAATAATCCCATACTAAGTGTAGAATTTAGCCAAGCCAAAATGAATTCTTCATATCCCTCATGTTTGTAAGAAACATTTATTATCCAAAATGCTTGGCTTGCAATTATATTTTGCTCTTTAGAATAATTTACTAAGAAAGATCTGTACCTGGGATCCCATTTAAATGTTAAAAATAGATTACCAGC
>DAHXPE010000129.1 GCA_027364495.1 Candidatus Heimdallarchaeota archaeon
AAGTTTAATAGATCAATAATATTGCTATCAACAATATTACCAGTTAAAAAAGTCATTTTATTAGTATTTCTATCATTAAAGAGTTCGTATCCAAGATTAATGAAAGTATCTTCTATATCAAGACCAGAAAGAGAATTTTGAGAAGCTCCATCAAAATGCATCCTTCTAAGGTCAGTACCAAATCCACAACCAATATCAACAATTGTTTTATTATTCCAGTTGTTTTTCACATCTGGATAAAATGGATTATTAAGAATTCTTGGAGTTAAAAATCTGAATGAAGCAATACACCGATATTGATGGACATCCATGGCTTTTGTGTATATTTCAAAAGCTTTTTTCACTAACAAATCCTCATCGATATTGGCATAATCTTTAAAGAATGAACGAATATTTTTATTATTGTCTATAAAATTCTGTAATTCTAAAATTGATTTAGAACTCATACAAAAAGATCCTTATAATTTGAAACTTAAAAATTTTTTATTAACATGTTATCTCCGTATTCGTGCCACTTAAAGTTTTGGGTCATAGCATATGAATATTCTTTTAATAAGAGTTCTAAAGGTAAAAATGCCTGTAATAGATTTATATGACTTTCATTAATCATATGCATACCAGTCAATATACCATTTGTCACTTGCAACCTATGACTTTTTGAAATGATAAGATCAACTTTATCAGAACCTGAAATAAATTCTTTACTCTTCAACATTATTGATTCAAGAGATCTGGTGACACTTGTTCCGAAAGCTATTATATTTTTATTCTTATCAATAGCATCGTTTAACATATCTGCTGACCTCTGAGAAAGCCAGTACCTTTCTGAAAAAGGCAACTCTTTATCAAGTTCTTCAATTCCCGTATTTGAAATACTAATTGCATGAGTTAGTGGAATTATTTGCACGCCTTTTTTTTGCAATTTAAACATAAGATCCCAATTTAATTGAAAAGAAGCTGAATTAGGTTCAATAGATATTGGATACGTACTAAAAATTGTTTGATGGTCCCAAATTTTTAATTCATCTTGTAAATATGAATATTGGATCATTTTTCCATATGTAAAGATCTTATGCAAAATAATTTCTTCTGGTTCTTGAAATTCTATTGTCAATAATCGTTTTGAGAAACTTGAGATGTTAATTACCTTTGCCACCAAGTCTCCAGTAATTAATAAATCTCCAATACAAATGTCAGGCGGTAACAATCGATTTTCCGTGGGACTGGTCCAATTACCTTCACCGTAGACGATAGCTTCCCATGTACTGAAATCTGTCCTTGAAGAACCTAAAAATCTTACTAATCTGAATTCAATTAAGGAATTTGATGGAAAATGGATTCCTTGAAAACTCCCAGGTATTACAGATGCATCATTAACAACGATGACATCTTGAGTATCGAAAAACTTATCCAGATGATTTAAAGTATCATGAACAATTTTTGTTTCATTAATCGCTACTAATTTTGTATCAGATGTTCTATTTAAACGGGTATTTATAGCATAATTTGATTTTGGTATTGCATTTAACATTGTAAGTACATTCTCCATTCAGAAGCGCTTAGCCTTACTTTAGGAAAATTGTTTTCCCGCAAAGCTAGAAATAAACAAAGATCTCGTGCAACGTCATCAGGTGCATAGAGTGAATACTCATCTACTGAAGGATTTGCCTCTAATTGCATAGATGTGTACATATCTCCAGGATCAATAGATAAAAAGGAGATTTTCGGTAATTCCTTAGCCCAAATAGCCGTTAAATGATCAAGTGCTGCTTTCGATACACTATAAATCCCCCATGTTGGATAAGCATTGACTGAAGCATCACTAGAAATATTTAGTATAAGACCAGATTCGTTCAATAACATGGACGGAATGACTAATTTACTTAGTCTAAATGGCCCCAGAACATTTATTTCTAAAACCTCTGAAAAATTTTCACAAGGAGTATCTAAAAGGTCTTGTAATGGAACAATGCCAAGAGAACTTGCATTGTTAATTAAAATGTCAATTGGCCCGTCAAATTTTCCTTCTACTTCACCAAAAATGCGATGAATTTCATCTTTCTTTGAAATATCTCCTTGGATTGTTATTATGTTATTTTTTTCATCATTTAATGTTTCCAATCGTTTAAGATTTCTTCCAATAACAGCAACTTGGACTCCAAGATCCGAAAGATATACTGCTAAACTTTTTCCTAGACCAGCAGTACCTCCAGTTATTAGAACACGTTTTTTAGACCAATAATTATGATTAATTTCATAATTTTCTATTTGTTTAGAAATCATTTTTATACACTTTTTATTTTAGTTGTTTGTTACTTTATTATTAGATTTATGATTATATAAATTTTAAGGTTTATAAAGTTGATAAAGGCGTGGATTGTTTTTTTTAGATCGAATAAATGTTTACATCAAAAATTTGGCAATAATTACCTTTATAAACCTATAATTTTATTAATAATTATTATGAATGATTTGCATATTACAACAATAGATGAGCCGAAATCATCATCAAAACAGGAGATACTACTACATTTAAAAAAACATGGGACATCTGATCTAAAAACATTAAGTGAACAATTAGGGATGACTAAAATGGGGATATTAAAACATATAAACGCTCTTGAAGAGCTAGGATATATTGATCGAGAAACAGAAAAAGCACCAAAAGGGAGACCAAAAGTGTTATTTAAACTAAGTGATAACACAAGAGATAACATTTTTCCAAATAATTATTCAAGTCTAACAAATTATTTCTTAGGATTCATTGAAGAAAATTTTGGTACTCAAGCAGTAGAAAAGGTTTTACAAGAAAGGAACAAGGAAATAAGTGAAAAATACAAAAAAGAACTTGGGGGAGACACTTTAAAGGAACGAGTTACCAGTCTTCGACTATTACGTGATAAAGAAGGTTACATGGCAGAACAAGTAAATGGTTCAGAGAATTCCTATGAATTATTAGAATTCAATTGCCCTATATTTAGAATTGCAGAAAAATATTCCTACACATGCACATTGGAAAGAGAAATGTTTGAAGACCTGTTAGAAGCCTCAGTAGACACAACACATAGGGTGATAGATGGTCAAAATGTTTGTAGATTTTTTATATCAAAGAAAAAATAATCATAATCTTTAAAATGAGAGAAAATTTCTCATTCTACAAAGTTAGTAAAATTATTAAGCTTTAAATAGGAGAAGTGGTAGATTTACGAAAAGATGTTTGAAAAAGAAAATTTAGAATGAAAGTTGAAAAATATTGTCCGAGCACGAAAAGACTGTAGAAGTAAGGAAATCACTTTATAAATCTGGTATAGAAGGTTTTATTATTCTTACACGAAATGGATTACCTGTTCTAGAGCGATTTTATAATGATAATGAATCGTATAAATTAGGCGATTCAGTTTTAACAGCTGGTTTTCTTTCAGCCCTAACTAGATTTATTGATGATCATGTCGCCGGTTTGCTTTCGGATCTAGGAATGCACGTCTATCGGTTATTCTTTGATTATAATGAAGATTTGTTATTTATTATTGTCTATGATGAATATAAATTAAGTAGTCTTCCAATGTTAGAATTGCTTACTCTTTTCAAGGGAACATTGTCAGAAATTAAGAGTACATTTCGAGAGTTGACTATTGAATTTGACATTCATGGCTTGGTTGACAATCCTTTCAAACTTGACAAATTTTCCGCATTTTTAAACAAGATAGGACCAACTTTTGATAGAATTATATATAAATCACATCTTTTGCTTCTTGATATTATTAAACAGGATGAACAACAAAATATCGAGGCACTAAAAGGTTCAAAATAATTTTTTTGTAAATTTTTGACCAAAACTTATTTATTTAAAGATTGTCCTGTACTCAATAGTTATTAAAATCCGGTTTTCAAAAGCCTTTTTTATACGAACTTTTAAGTTGGTCAGAATGGACGTTAATGATAAAAAGAAATCACTAATAGAATCAGCTCAAACTACCAGAGCTAAAATTCTCACTGTTATTGAAAGTGCAACTGATGAACAATTACAAACTAAAGTATCAAGCCATGCTGAAGCATGGACTATTTTAGAAGTAGTTAAACATCTTTATGTCTCTGAAGATGGGATGGTGAAACTCATGCAAAATATTAAAAATAATATTGATCCCAATACTATACCTGGTGTACCATTGGATTTCGATAGGGATCGTTACAATAAAAGACAAGTTCAGAAGTTAGAAGAACTAAATAAAAAGGATATACTGGAAAAATTAAATGAAAGTAGAAATAATTTAGTCAAATTTGTTAAAACTCTATCAACAGAAGATTTTCCTAAAAAGGGTAGACATGCATCATTAAAAGTACTATCAATTGAAGACATAATTAAAGTGATTCCAGCTCATGAGCTTGAACATTTGGAAAAAATACAAAAGGC
>DAHXPE010000135.1 GCA_027364495.1 Candidatus Heimdallarchaeota archaeon
TTTTGGTTGTGCCAGATGAATTAGACTCTTGTGAATATCTGGTTCCAGTTAAGGCATCAATTTCATCAAAAAATATTATTACTGGAGAAAGAAGTATTACAATTCTATGAAAATTTTGAAAAAGCACATAAAAGCAAATCTTTACTTAAAGCTTTATCATCAAAATGATTTAAAATATGATTTTCAATGAATTAATGAATTACACAAGTGGAGTTACTAAGTATGTCTAGTTGGAAAACAATGCCTGTTGGATTATTAATCCTGCAAATTTTAGAAAAACGTGATGGAATAATATTAGATAACGAACTTCTTCAAATGCTTGAACAAGAACTAGGTTATAGACCTTCATCAACTGAATTTACCAAAGAATTAATCAATCTTGAGATTAATGGTAGAATTCATGTTAGCAATTTTAAGAAAAACCAGCGAAAAATTACTTTTCTAAAAAAAGAACAATCTTTTCTTGCCATTGGTGAAGATTAGATAGTTTTATAATGGACTTGCACGAAGCAAAAATTTTCTTAGTGTTTCTGAAAATTGACTTATTAATGGCTTGTATGTGGTAAATACACCAGTTATTTGCTCATCTTGTTCTTTTTTAGAATTAGGTGCAAACAACATTTCTTCATCGTCCATTACGATACACCAGAAATCTATTTCTTCTAATTGTCGCAAATGAATGTCAATACCATCATTTTTGACCTTATCTAGTATTACACTTGGTGTTTTATTAATATTTCCTATTATATCAATTTTTAAAGCAATTCGTTGAGACATTTCTATTAGACTCATCAATGTTTTAATTTCAGGTATTGGCATAAAAATCAAAAGGGAACTTTGACTAAAATGGATGCTTTTTATTGTATCAGTCTTCTTATCTTCTCTTAATGCGATCCAAGCTGCTTCACGGCAAACAGAGAATATTTCTGCTCCTGTATAATTTTCAGTTTGCTTTGCTAAAATAGCCAAATCTATTTTATCTTGAAGAGGCATCGATTTGGTATGAATCGCAAAGATTTCTTTTCGTTCGTTAAGATCAGGAGGTTTTACGAAAATTAATTTTTCAATTCGACCTGGTCGTAATATGGCTATATCAATTAAATCAGGTCTACTGGTCGCAGCAATTACAATAACGTTTTGAAGGTACTCTAGACCATCAAGTTCAGTCAATAATTGAGACAAAACACTTTTGGTTGTGCCAGATGAATTAGACTCTTGTGAATATCTGGTTCCAGTTAAGGCATCAATTTCATCAAAAAATATTATTACTGGAGAAAGAAGTTTGGCTTTTTTAAAAACCTCACGGAGTGCCTTTTCGCTTTCACCAACCCATTTTGACAGCAACTCTGGTCCTTTTACTGAAATTAAATTTATATGAGCATGATTAGAAATGGCATTTACCAAGAGTGTTTTACCAGTTCCAGGGGGTCCATATAATAAGATTCCTTTAGGTGGTTTGACTCCTAATCTAATTAAATCCTCTTTATGGTTGAGTGGCCAGTCAATAATTTCAAAAAGCTCATTTTTAATAAAATTTAATCCTCCTATATCGTCAAAAGATACATTAGGAACTTCAATGTAAACTTCACGAATAGCAGAAGGTTGAATCTCTTTCAACGCATTTAAAAAATGATGGTCTTTAACTTTTAATTGGTCAATAAGAGATTGAGACAATTTCACCTTATCAACATCAAATTTAGGTACTAATTCACGAATAGTATTCATTGCGGCTTCTCTTGCAAGAGCAGCCAAATCTGCGCCAACAAATCCATGAGTTAACTTTGAGATGGATTCTAAATCAACGTCTTCTATACCAGGCATTCGTCTGGTATGAATCTGTAAAATTTCCAACCTCTCAGGTTGATCAGGAACATTGACAAGTAATTCACGATCGAAACGACCTGGTCTTCTGAGAGCTGGGTCAAGGGCATTTGGTCTATTGGTGGCCCCAATGACGATAACATCACTTTTAGAACCGATACCATCCATAAGTGAAAGAATTTGGGCAACAACTCTTCTTTCAACTTCTCCAGTTGTATCATCTCTTTTAGATGATATAGCATCAATTTCATCAATGAAAATTATACTGGGAGAATTATCCTCTGCTTTCTTGAATATTTCTCTTAGCTTTGCTTCACTTTCACCGTAAAATTTACTCATAATTTCAGGTCCTTGAATGGAAATGAAGTTAGCTTCACTTTCATTTGCGACGGCTTTGGCAATCAATGTTTTACCAGTTCCCGGGGGACCATAGAGAAGTAATCCTTTAGGCGGTGAAATGCCTAATGTTTTGAATAGTTCGGGATGTCTTAACGGAAGTTCAACCATTTCCCGAATTTTTTGAATAGTAGTTCGAAGACCACCAATATCTTCATAATTAATTTGTAAATCGTCGAGTAGTGAAATTGGTTTATCCAGAAAATTGAGTTTAGTAGTATCAGTAATAAGGGCTATTTCCTTCGTATCCGGGTTAATGCTATCAATAATAAACTTATTAGCATGTCCAAGAAGTTGAATAACAACCAAATCGCCATTAGTAATGGGATAACCTAATAATTTCTGTTTCACGTATTGTTTTAAGGTAACATCAACTAAAATGTTGTCATTAGGAATTATTTTGACATTTTCAGCAATGAATGTCTGTGCTGGTCTAATTTGAACAACATCATTTAGTTTAACTGACAAATTTCTACGACTAATACCATCAATTCGAAGAGAATCTTCTAAATTGTCATTTTTATCAGGTAACCAAGCTATTGCACCTGTTTTTTTGGAATTATAGGAAACCTCAACAATATCACCTGGACTAATACCGAGTTTGCGCATGTTAGTTTCATTAATGCGAATACGACCACGACCAACATCTTTCTGAAGTGCTTCAGAAATTTTGAGTGAAATTGCATTATCTCTCATATACGTTCCACAGATGCTATAAGAGGATTAGAAGAAATTAAAAAGGTTTGGTAAAATTAAAAAGGTTTAGTAGAAATAGATTAGAAAAAAATAATTTAATGGTCAGTAAGATTCTGAACCTGAATTTCAATTGAAGAGAGGTCATCCATTCCTTCCAAGGATTCTTGCAAACTATTCAGATCCTCAGCACCATCTTCAGAATCAGGGTTTTTAAGGAACGCTAAAATTGCAACAAGCCCATATGCGACCGGCTCTTCGTCATATTTGACAAATTCAATATTATTTTCCTCACAGAGGCCTTTAAGGACGTTGTTAACAAAATCCTCTCTATTTAATTCGGTATCTGAAGGAACAATTTTAAGAACAGTTAATACATTAGCCATTTGATTACACCATTGCTGAATAAAGTAAATTTAAGGACCTGTAAAATTACAATTATGACATCTGTATAAATTACCTAAATTACGGCATCTTGAACAGCGAACAATTGGAAATTCATTACAATTAGGGCAATTGAACTTCACAACTCCTAAATCATCTGGAGAAATCTGAGAAGAGCAACTAGAACAATTTGATAACTTTAAAAGCATACTTTTAACTCCATATATAATCTAATAATAAAATATTAATAAAATATGTTCTATTTTATTACCTATCTATGATTAACAACTTTAAAATCTTATTTAAAAATATTCAAGAATTCTCGAATAGCAGAAATCAGCTTCTCGATATCCTGTTTAGTACTATAATAATGAAAAGATAACTGTAAAATTCCTAAATTACTGTTTTGTAAATTCAAACGTGCATAAAGCTGGTCGATTAACGGATGAGCACAAAAAGAACCACTTCTAATATCAATGTTATGAACTTCGTCAAGATACATGGCTATTTCATGCATATTAACGTTAGGAATAATAAAACCAATAATATTAGCATAATCTTGAGAATCTAAAGATCCCAAGAGTGCAATGTCATTTGTTTTCTTTAGCTGTTCAAAGAAAAAGTCTTTCAAAGAAAGAATATGAGTTCTAATAGTAGCAAGAGAAATTTGATTAAGAATATCAATAGATTTAGTAATACCAGCTAAAATTGCAGGATTAATGCTTCCTTCAAGACTTTGGGGAGCATTATCGAGGATAAATGAAGAAGTGGTAACTTGAATGATAGTACCATTTCCTAATATAACATAAGGGTTCATTTTATTAAGTAATGATTTATGTAAATACATAATACCTGATCCAATAGGGCCCCCAAGACCAATATTGCTATCAAAAACAGCAGCATCAATAGGGAGTTTAGACAAATTAATTTGGGAGACACCAACTGCAAAAGTACAGTCAAGTATTATATAAGTATTAGGAATGGATTTAATATTACTTAAAAAAGATAATGAAACAGTTAAGCCAGTACCCAAAGAAGTATAAGGCAAAATAATAACTTTGGTATCAGAAGAATGTTGGGGAGTTTCAGAAATCAGAAAATTTTGAATTTCTAGGAACGAAGTTTTAACCGGAATGGGAATACTAGAAAGAGATAATTGTTCAGCTAATTCAAATACTGGTAGCCAGATATCATGATCAAGACCAGTATAAGGAAATAAAATTATTGGTCCAGTTTGGGACAATGAATAAAGAAGTTGAACTATACCAGCACCACGAGTAACAGGAAAAACAATTTCACCATCTGAAACAGAAAAAAAATCTCGAAGAGTAGAACGACAGGTTTCAATAGTAACACTGGCAAGTGATGTTCCTGGATACAATCCAGTAGATGGTCTACTACCTCCACTTTTATAGTATGCATCAACAGCCTCTAAAACAAGATTACTAATCAAAGTAAAAGAGCTAGAATCAAAATATGATCTTGGTGAAGTAGAAAAATAGGAAATTTGATTTTTAAAATAATCGATAACTTCAACATTCATTAGTAAATCAAGAATGAGCTAAGATTAATCAGATTCAGGACGGTAATAAAAAACTTCAAAAATTTCTGGTTTAGTGGCAATAACACGAGTTAAATTTTTATATTGGCTTTGACCGAGGAATTTCTTAACAAGGAATTTAACAAAACGTCTGGGAACATCGCCTTCAATGGTAATGGTCTTCCCTGTACGACTAATTTTAGAAATATCTTCTTCAACAAGAGCTTCTTTCAGGCTCTGTTCGATGTTTTTAACAACCTCTTCATCAGGTAATTTATCAAATCTAAATTGCACTATAAACACCAAAAAAAAATAATTGGAATAATTACTAATTAATTAAGACAGAAAAAAAGAGATATAAATTTTTACGTTGATCACCCGCCGACTCGAAAAAAAACGAGAAAACTATCTGAAATGAAGATAAAATAAAAACAGATATTGAATTGATTTACTGAAACACAATTTCGATCTGAAAATTTGTATAAAGTTCTGATCTTGCTTTGTTTAAATTATTTTAATTGATTTTTTTTATTT
>DAHXPE010000170.1 GCA_027364495.1 Candidatus Heimdallarchaeota archaeon
CCCATCGTCAAAAAAGGACTTTTTACTTCATTGCTGATTCATTTTTTGACAAGAAAATACAATATAAATATATCTGTTTCATTAATAGTCGATCAGGTAAATACATGGATTATTCCACAAATAAGATCAAGTTATCCCGGAATTATAGAAGTAATACAAAATCTTTCAGTCCACTATAAAATGAATACAGCTTCTAATGAATATTCCAAAATGCTGCATGGCTATTTAGAAGGCATGAAAGTTAGAAAATTCTTTACATATCTTTTTGGACCAGATTTGGTTAATATAATGAAAAGCAATGTAGATTATTATAACAAAATTTTTTCCTATGCACAGGTAGATCCCAAAAAAGCTATTATAATAGATGACCAGACTTCAGCTTTGGATTATGCCAAATCCACGGGAGCAACTGTTGTTCAAGCCTGTTTTGATTCTCAAAAACCTGAATTTGAGCATTATATTAGTCAACCTTCAGATTTATCTACTCTCTTACAAAAATTATGAACAAAATAGTTTAAAGTAAAGTAACTTTTAAGAAATTCCTTTCTGAATTGCTTGAAAATCTTCACGAACGATTTTTCTCACTTGGGTATCTGTGAATCCTCTTTGACGTAGTTCATTGAGAAATATTTCTAAACAGCTTCGACAATAAATAGTTTCTCGTTTTTGGTTATAAAAAAGTGAACTTTCAAGAGCATTCTTACCACAATGTTTACAACGAATATCTAATTTATTTGATGCTATTTGTTGTGTACAATCCAAGCAATATGGTCCTTTTGAAAACCATAGCGGTCTCTGACATTTTTTACAATATTTAACGTTCATTGACATACTTTTGTCACAAAATTGTTTATGTTTCGTAAATGCTAAGTGAATAACTTATTTTTTATTCTATCATTTAAGAATTTTAAGTTCTTCATAAAAATTTCATTTTTCTTAAGAAATTCGAGAACCAATTAAAGCTGAATCAATAAGCTCAATTACATTAAATCTTTCTTTTCCATTTGAATCATTTGAATGATAAGCTAAAATCATTCCTTGACTCTCTTGACTTGCTAATTTTTTAGGTTCCAAGTTTGCTAATACTAATATTTTCTTACCAATCAATTCTTTCGGATCATAATATTCGGATATTCCAGCTAATATTATCCTGGAATTTTTTTCACCAATATCAACTTCAAATCGAAGTAATTTCCTTGAATTTTCTACTTTAGAACCATTTATAATTTGTCCAACTTTAATATGTATTTTTGAGAAATCATCTATGGTAATAATTCCTTCTGGTAAGTTAGAAGTGTTTTGTGAGATCAATTCTTTTTTCTTCTTGCCTTTCTGACCACCTTTAACATCAGTAAGTTTCTTTTCAGCACCTTTGATTCCGCCATATTCCTCCTCTAATTTTCTTATTTCTATATCTTCTATTTTTGAAAAGAGTGGTTTTGGATCAGTTGGTAAATTTTTTCCAATTAAATCCTTAGAATTAGTTGCATCATCCCAAAGTAAAACTTCAGGTTTTGGTAATCCTAAATACTCATAAATTTTTTCTGTGGTATTTGGAATGAATAATTGGCTTAAAATTGCAATCGATTTGCAAACGTGGACACAAATGCTCAGAACAGTTCCTGCTTTTTCCATGTCTTCTTTTACAAGTTTCCAAGGCTCTTTTGATTGGAAATATTGATTGGCTGTTTGCCATAACGATCGTAAATCAAGTAGTGCTTTCTGAAATTCTACATCTTCAAAATTTTTTCTCATTAGATCTCTTGTTTTCGAAATAGCTTCCAACATTTCTTTATCTTCATCGTCCAGAACTCCTTGTTTTGGAACAACTCCATCAAAATATCTGATGATAAAAGTAAGTGTTCGGTGAACAAAGTTTCCAAATACATTAGCTAAGTCATTGTTAATTGCTGATTGGAATCCAGACCATAAAAAGTCGGTATCATGTCGTTCTGGTGCTATAAGTATTAAATAATATCTCCAGTGATCTGCTGGGAATATTTTTAATGCCTGATCGGTAAAAATACCTCTTTTTAAACTGGTTGAAAATTTACCTCCTTCATAATTCAACCATTCAAAACCTTTGACCATATGTGCCAATACAAATCCGTCATCTGCTCCCTTCATGGTTGATGGCCAAGTTACTGTGTGAAATGGAACGTTATCTTTACCCATGAATTGATATAATTTAGTTTCTGGATCTTTCCAGTAATATTCCCAACTTTTACCTGTTTGCTCAGCCCATTGAACACTCGCACCAATATAACCAATAGGTGCATCAAACCAAACATAAAATACTTTATCTTCATATCCTTTTAGGGGAACAGGAATTCCCCATTTTAAATCTCGTGTAATACTTCTAGATTTTAATCCTTCTGAAATCCACTTTTTTGCTATGGAATAAGAAGTCTTTGGCCACGTATCTTTTTTAGTCTCTATCCATTGCCCTATTTCGTTTTCCATTTTTGGTAGGTTAATATAAAGATGTTTTGAGGTTCGAGGTTCAACATTTTTAGAACCAGATATAGCTGATTTGGGTTCAATTAGGTCAAGTGGATCTAATACCTTGGTACAATTCTCACACTGATCGCCTCTTGCATTTTCATATTTGCAATAGGGACAGGTCCCTCTAACGAATCTATCCGGAAGAAATCTTTGATCATCAATTGAATAAAGCTGAATAGTTTCTTTTTCTTCTATTAATCCATTTTCATATAATTTTAAAAACAAATGTTGAGTCATTTTATGATTTGCTTGATCTGATGTCCGTCCAAATATATCAAATGAACAATAAAAATCACTATAAATTTGTTTTTGAATTTCATGATATTTTTTACAATAGTCAGCTACTTCAAGGCCCTCTTCGATGGCAGCAAGCTCAGAAGGTGTTCCATGTTCATCAGTAGCACAAACACATAACACATCATGCCCTTGAGCTCTTAAATAGCGAGCATAAATATCAGCTGGTAATAAAGAACCAACAAAATTACCTAAATGTTTAATGCCATTTACATAAGGAAGCGCTGATGTAACAATATATTTTTTTTTTAGTTTTGATTTTTTAGGGCTCAAGGTCACCACTTTTTGCAAAATTAACTTAATTAAAATCGTTATGATGCGATTTAAAATTCTTATTAAAATTCTATACAAAAAATATTATTATTCTTTTAATAGAGATTTGAGCCGATCATAAAATTCGGGATTAAATAAAATTTTAAGACCTATTCCTATCATTATTCCACCGACAATTGTCACAATCATTCCAGTCAAAAGTAAGATCAAAAGGTAAATTTTATCCAAGTAAAGAATTCTTGTGATATTAATAAAATATTCACTCCAGAATAAGATAACTGTAAACAATCCTATAAAGAGAAATAGGAGACCATGGGAACGCATATTATAGACTCATGCTTTTTAATTATCTTTTAAAAATTATTTTCGAAGAAAAAATTTAATGTAGAGCTTAAATCAAGCTAATAAAAGGATATTAATTTTCTTAAAAGAATCTTTTTTAGAGAATCAAGAAAAATAATAAATTGTAAGTTTTTAAAATCTTTTAAAATTCCAAAATTATCTTCACTAAGGAATAAAAATGAGCAATATTGACAATTCGTCGGATAGTGACTTAAAAAAAGAAACAACAAAAGGCCAATTTTCAATAAAATTAGTTTTGATACCTGTTGTTGCCGCCCTCTTCATAATCTCGTATGAAGATTTTCTCAATAATGTTTTTATCCAACCTTTTTTATATTTATTAAATACAACTGGGATTCTTATTATTAAATCTGGTACTAATGAATATACATTATTTATTTTATTACTTAATCTAATATTAAATTTTGCTTCGTTAATTCTCATTTATTATGTGTTTTTCAAATCGAAATTATTATCTAAACAGGTTGAAAATAAGCAATACGGTCTCAACACTACTATTAAGACATACCTAAGTTTATTTGTTCTGGTAATGGGTATTGGTCTGATTATTACTGCTATACAAAGGATGTATTTTACTAATATTTCAACCACAAGTCCTTATGATGCAATTTTCCCCTCCTCTTCTAATTATCCCTATTATAATTTATTTTTAGTAATTATTTTAGTGTGCATTTTTGCACCAATTTTAGAAGAATTAACTTTCAGAAGAATTCTTATTCCGTTACTTGAAGGAACGTCTTACGTGTCAACATCCTACGCAGTCGTCATTTCAGCGACTGTTTTTGCTTTTATTCATTCTGAAGCTGATTTACTAGATGGGTCTATTTATTTTGCGATCGTTCATTTTACTTCAGCCTTTATTTTAGGATTAGGACTAGCTGGTATTTATGTTACCACTAGAAATGTAAAATATTCAATTTTTTATCATTCCATGAATAATACATTAGCAGTAATTTCAACTATTGTTTCGGCTTACTTTGTGACAGATGTAAATAACCCCAATCCCAATTCTATTCTAGTATTTTATGAAATATTCGTTTTAGTACTAGTCCTTGCTGGCTCAATAATCTTTATTATTTCGTTGTTTAGTACTGAAAAAATTAAATATCCATTGAAAAATCAATTTAAAGGAAATCTTGAATTAAAACAAATGATGCTAGCAATAATTGTAATTTTAATCTTTCAAGGAATTGTTTTTATAATAATTCCGACCTTTGAAGAAGTTTTATTTGCCACAGTGAATTTTGGTTTACTTACAGAAGTTGTCCTAAATGGACTAATTTATATTGGAATTTTTCTATTTTTTGTTTTATTTCTAATAAGGAACAGCTCAAATATTTTAGGTTTCGCAAAAGTTCAAAATCAAAATTTGCCACCTTTTGTGAACCCAAAACATATGGCCTTTCAGTATACTCCTTATGGTTATCAAAATATGAATCAACAGTATCCTAATCAACCTCCTTATCAAAATATGTATCAACAATACCCCAATCAGCCTATCTATCAAAATATGAATCAACAAGCTCCAAATCAGTCACTGATTAATATTCAGAATAATGTACAAAACCAACAAACAGCTTGTCCTAATTGTAAAAATATAATTCCTTCAAAGGATGTAAATTTCTGTCCTTTTTGTGGATTCAAATTAAAATAGAGAAAGATTAAATGATTTGATAATTTTGAAACGTGGTAATGTCATAGAATTTAAGCCTGGATTATTTGGTATTCAACCACCAGAAAATTTAGGTATTATTTTACAGCGAATAACTAGGAAAAAAGAAGTTTTTATCGAAGTTTATACTACCAAAGGAACGAAAGAATTACGGCAAAATCAACTCACCAAAAAATCATTTCCAGATAAATTAGAAATTCCTTTTTCGTTGCCAACAAATAAATTACATTCTCTTCTCCAGCCTAAATTACAGGATCTTATTAACCAAGTTGGTAAGAAAAGTTCGATAACTAGTTTTTTACAAAAAGATGATCAATCAGAGACCATATTTCCACCAACAGATGAAAATCACCTTTGGAGCTTCGTTATTAAGGAATTTAATGGACCACAAACAGCTTATAATATTGCTTGGAAATGGTTCCGTGAAGAACCAACTTCAAGACAACTCCAAAGCGTTGAAGAAATACTTGATAAATCTAAACCCGGAGGAATTGGATATTTTGAATTTGATGCTAATAATAAATTATTCAGTCCTTTAACCGTTGATGAATATAATTTAATCAAAATTGAAATAAAAGAGTTGGAGCGTATTCGCGCACGAATGGTCGAAAAAGAAGAGTATGAGGATGAAGATGGATATTTACAGATTAGATATATTCCAGTAGGATTAAAATATTGCCAATTCAATGAAGAAGATTGGAAAATAGTTAAAAAAATGCAAAACTGGATGACAGAACTCATACAAATTAAAAATATTAGACAATCTGCCTTAGGAGGAACATCTATACATACAATTGATAAATTTTCTCTTCCTCAATTTCTTCGTTATTTAGCGCAAGATTGGACTGAAACGAGTGAACTTTTACAGCCCGACTCAGCTATGGTAGAGTTCTTATTACGGACAGATTATATCAGTGAAAGTGATTCATTAGAATTATTAGCTAAAAGAGCTGTTCATGACTATTCAAATTTTTCTTGGGATGTAGATGAAGATGTTCAAAAAATAGCTTCTGATTTACCCAGTCCTGAAGATGAACCAAATACCTATACTAATAGAACTGATTTACGTGATTTATTAGCCTACACGGTTGATCCTGCTTCTGCACGAGATTTTGATCAAGCATTATCCTTCCAAGAATCCGAGGATGGATCTTTTACATTATGGGTTCATATTGCAGATGTTACTCATTATGTTAAACCAGGAACATTATTAGATAGCTATGCAAAACAAAGAGCAACATCAGTCTATTTACCATCAAGAGTCTTACCTATGCATCCACCAGCCTTATCGACTGGACTTTGTGCACTTAAAGAAAATGTCGATCGATTTGCTATTACATGCCAGCTTTCCTTTATGAATGATGGTTCAAAAAAAGATCCTCCGCAAATTTATTTATCTATTGTACATGTCAAAGCAAATCTAAGTTATGATTTTGTCGATGAAAAACTCAAAGAAAAAGATCCATACTGGACTGGTATGTTACGGTTAGGAAATCTTCTACGATCAAAATTTATAGGTTTAGATATAGAAACCAAAGAGGCACGTTTAAGTTCAACACACGGAAGCGAATTAGGATTTAGGGTTGAAGAAGCTTCGCCATCAACGAGTATGAATGAAATTTTTATGATTCGAGCAAATGAAACAATAGCTGAATTCTTAAAGGAAAACGAATTACCAGCACTCTTTCGTTCGCATCCAATTCCTGATACTCCCGATGTTGAAAAATTCAATGATCAAATGGCTGCTTTAGGTATAGATTATGAATTAACTATTCCTCAACGACCAAATACCTTTATTGGGAATCAAAAAGATGAATCAGATGTTTTAACTGATGAGTCCAGTGTTCTTGACATGTTAAAAGGAGGTGGCAAATTAACACTAATGCCCGGAGGATTTGCAACCAAAAAATCCAAAAAAGACAAGAATACTGAAAAAGAAAAAGAACAAAGTGAAGAAAAACCAAAAGAAAAGAAAAAGCCATTACTTTTTGGATTGGCTCACTTATCAGAAGAAGAAGTTGCTAAATGGATGGAACCTTTCAAAGGTGTCTTAAAAGAAGTTCGTAAAGTAGATGATAAATCCGATCGAATGGTTATGATGTTGACTACTCTTGGTATGTTTGGCAGAGCTTACTATACTCCTGATAATATTGGCCATTTCGGTTTAGGTAGTCGATGTTATACTCATTTTACAGCACCTATAAGAAGGTATTCGGATATTGTTGTTCATCGAATTATCAAAGGTTTTCTTACGGGAACAGCAACAAAAGAACAGCCAGTTTACACTGAAGATGACTTAGATTCTCTTTCAGAATATATAACCGATCAAAGTTACGATGCTGAAACTTTAGAAAGAAGAGTAGTGGGTGCGGGATTAGCAATGATGACTCGAAGAGAAGACTGGAATGATTTAATAGGAGTGGTAACAAGGATTTCTCCAAGAATGGTTTCAGTAGTCATCCGTGAGGTTCTTGACGGTCGAATTAGAATTACTGATTTATCAAAACAAGAAGTTATAGTAGATCCTTCAGAATCTATTGCTTTTGTTAAGCGTGATGAGGAGGTAAGATTGAAAAAAATTATCAATTCATCAGATTGGCTAGAAATGCTTGATGAGGAAGGTGAACCGATAGAAATTCTAATCCGTTTAGGCGATAAAAAGCCTGTTAAAATCGTTGCAAGAGATTATATTGATGGTAAGGTTACAGTCATTCCTAACTAAATGAATAATTACCATTTCTTTTATTATTTCAACTTTCAATATAAAAAATCCAAATTAATGTTACACTAAGAAAAATAATGGAGAAAGAGACAAATTGCACTACGAAATGGATTCATTTAGAAAAATGATAGATAAAACGGCTATTTAAGAGAATATTGTATTATTAATTAGAGACTTTAAATCATAAAACTCTATTATAATTCTTGCATCTTTTCACGTTGCTCTAATCGTAATTTTCTACGAATTTGAGCTTCCTTGAATCTTCTTTTTTCATTTTCAGTCTCAGGAGTTAAAGTGAAAGGAACTTGTATTGGGTTTCCTTCATGATCAACAGCGACAAAAGTTAAATAAGCTTTTCCAGTAGTGTGTCTATCTCCAGTCCTTAGATTTTCAACTTCAACTTTTACCCCAACTTCTAAAGATGTTCCAAATACATGATTTACACTAGCTTTAATAATAATTAGTTCACCAACTTTTATTGGGTAGATAAAATCCATTTTATCAATTGATGCAGTAACTGTACTAGTTCGACAGTGACGTAAAGCAGCAATACCTGCAATATTATCGATAAGCTGAAGAACAACACCACCATTAACGTTAATATTACCAGGATTAGCATCCTCTGGCATTGCAATTTTTTCCCATTCAATAGCACTATCTTTAACAAATTTAGATTTTCTAGTTTCAGTCATTAAATTCAGCCTGATTATTTTACTAAATTGGAAAATTTAAAAAATAATTTTTAGGTAAAAAATTTAGCACAATCTATATTTTCATATATTTTAATAGTAGGTTTGACTTAAATAGAGTTTAATAAGCATGATCTCAGCTGTTTTCATCTATAATGAAAAAGGATTAAAGGTTTCAAGAACCATATTCGAATCTGGTGAGCCCTTTTTTAATGATAATATTGATCAGGTTGATCACAACCACCTCGACCTTTATATGAAACTCAAATTGGATTTACCAAAAAATTTGCCTCTTACCAAGATTGAGCGCGAATCTGATTTTCCTATTCCTACGTCATTATCCTGTTATTATTTTATTAAGGATCAGGATCTTTATTTTGTATATACTAGAGGTGATACAAATAGTCAAGATATCTTAGAGGACTCGTTTATTGTAGAAAAAATAAACGAAAGAAAAAATAGATTACAATTCTTCATTGGTATATTAGTAGCAGAATTTCGAGACGATGTGGGACCAGCACCTATGTATTCTAAGATGTATGCAGATGTTAAATTTTCTGAAGAACAATTAACTCTTTTATCTGTTCAAGGAACAACGCTTTTAGGTATGGGTCAGAAGCACATGCCTACCTATCTCATTGGCCCAGTTCCAGTACCACGGACTGATTACTTTTTTTTAGCCTTCAGTTATCATAGATTATCTAACGAGAGTGAAGATCCACGAATTAAAAGTCTTGGACGACCCACAGTTATATTCACACTTCTTGATTCATCTGCTACTAAAGAAAAGGAATTAATTGATTTTATTGAGTTGTTTTTGTCCTATTGGTCTAAAACTGAAGTTGGCCAAAGCGAACACATTCGAACTGAAGATTTTGATCGATTATATAGAGATATCAAAGACACAATTTCCTTGTCTCGTGACTTAATTGCTGTTAGATCAATTCAACAATTAGAATTCCGTTTATTATTCACACATTATTACACTGAAAATCTCCTACTTAAAAGCCAGAATGAAGAGTTGAAGATATTACTTGAGCAAAAGGACCCTTCTAAGAAATTTCAATCTTCAATCGCTAAAAAAACTGGTAAAAAAAAGACCGACAAGAAAAAAAATTCTAAGAGGAGAGTATAATCTTTTTTAAAACTCCTTAAATTTTTCATAATTTTAGCAACTCTTCATAACAGCTAGTAAGTAGAAAATAACCATTTTTTATCATCATACGAAAAACATTCATATCCATAAAGGATGATTCAAAAAGTCTCCATCCGTTCAAATAAAATTGTTCAAAATTTTCAGCAATAGTAGTAAATCCATTTTTCTGTAACAATTTAAATATGGACGACTTATTAAGAGCCCATATGTCATGGGGATTGTCAGGTAAAACCTGGGTTAATAGACGAATAGGACAAGGAGACATTCGGGAGCATAATCGATACAATAACGTATAATAATCAAATCCAGATTGTTCGAAAAAAATATCTGGGATGGAATCAATAAAAGGTTTTTCTTGAAGTAAACTTTTTTTATCCATATCTCGTAGCTTATTATGATCCATTTCCTCAGGAAAAGGAAAGGATCCTTGAATCCAAATTATATCTTTATTTCTAGGTGGAACAACATAACCTTTGCGTCCATGCGATTCTATTTGAACTATTTGGACACGAGGTAAATGAATTTTTTTATGATTAATTCGTTTACATTCAGTAGAAAACCATTTTTCATAATTAGTAGTAAAAAAAACTGCTTGATTAAAACCATTAGTAGTAGATAGTAATTTCTTTTTATTATTATATAATTTAATATGAATATCTACATCACTTATCAAAGGAACATAATCAATATCTGTTTCCCAAGGCTTGGATGAAGATCCTTTTGTAAAGATATACTCAATACCATCGGGTAAAAATTCATTTAAAAGCTCCTTCCATACAGTCAAAGCTATACTGATATCTTTTCTGACAGAATCGTTTAATTTCATCTTATAAAATAATTCCTAAGGATTTATTATGAGTTTAATTCTAATTGACAGAAGTCAAATTCTTCTGAGGCAAATTGCAATTTAGTATAAATATGTTCAGCATTCGAATTTCCTTTTGTAACATACAATGCTAGTTTAGTATATGAAGTTGATTGTAATGCTTTAATGGAAGAACAGATTAAATTTGAACCTATTTTTTTACCTTGAAAATTTTTGAAAACGGCAAGATCGTAAATTAAATGTGTTCCAAGATATTCTGTTATCAAAATAACCCCTGCAAAATGGGAATATGAATCTTGATAGCAAAAACTTACTTCTTCTATTAATCTAAATTCTTCGTGAAAACTGTGAAAAATATCGTATAGTAATTTAGTTTCTTGTTCCAAATCAAGTGCATATCTATTAAATATTTTCTGATCCAAAGTTTGCTCATTTGCTTCGAAAATAAGCTTAACAATGGATTCAATCATAGTTACGCTATCAATTTGTATCTTTTGTATATTATGAAAAAAATTATTTAAGGTACAATTTGTACCATCAAATTTATTCAAATCCAATACCATGCGGTATCGAGAATATTTGAAAATAAATACAAGATCTAAAAAATTTTCTAAATATCTTGAGCTAGTTGAAAGATTTATTGTTTCTTTTATATTAGATTTCCAGAAAGTAACCATCTCATTAAAAATTTCATTAGATTGAACTAACAAAACAAAATATCCAATTGATTGTTCTTTCAAGGCAAAACAGCCAATAGTTTTATTAAATGTATCAATAACAAAAAAATACTTCAATGGTGAATCTTTTACCTGTACAAGTTCCTGATTTAATGTACCATGAAAAAGATCTGCGTTAGGTAAATAAAACTCAAGAAATTCCATTGGATCAAGAATGGATTTAAATATAATGGATGAAATTAAAAAACACTACCTTAAAATTTAAAGGTTTTTTCATTTTTGGTTATTTTCTCAATATAATCATGATTAATGTCAACACAAATACCAGTGCCATTGACAGGAGGATGAATAAATCCTTTGTTGACAACAACTGCTGGATCAATAATATCTTTAGAAAAGTAACGATCGGAACCTGAAGTATCACCAGGTAAAGTAAAACCAGGTAGAGTCTGAAGAAAGATATTGACCATACGACCAATACCAGTTTCTAACATACCACCACACCACGCCTTCCAAGAATCATTTTTTTGAACTAACTCAGAAATCTTCTTGCTTTCCATTAATCCACCAACTCGAGCAACTTTAATATTAATTATTCGACAAGCTTGTGAGTTAAGAGCTTTCCGTGCATCTTCAGAAGAATGAATGCTTTCATCTAGACAAATAGGAGTTTTTAATTCTTTTTGTAGTTGAATATGGTCGATGATATCAAGGTAATCAAGTGGTTGTTCAATCATCATTAGACCAAATTCATCTAACTTTTTAAGATGTGAAATATCCGTAAGACGGTAAGCCGAATTTGCATCAACCATCAAAGGCATGTTTGGATCTAATTCCTCACGCAGTTTTTTAACAATGTCTATGTCATATCCAGGTTCAATTTTTATTTTTATACGCTGGTATTTCTGATCAAGAAAGAAATGAACTCGTTTGATTAACTCATTAACATCTTTCTGAATACCTATGGAAACTCCAGATGGAACAGGTCTGTTTTTTGAGCCAATAATTTCACCTAATGATTTATGTTCCTGTTCAGCAAGCAAGACCCAATAAGCAATTTCAAATCCAGCCTTTGCTAAATTGTGACCACGAACAGATATGAAATTATTCATAAACTCGTCATAGGAAGTAAATCCACCATCTGGTTGATTTTTTATTAGAGCTGGAATAAGAAAATCCTCAGCTATATGCCAAGCAGTTTTGATTGTTTCATAGGAGTAACCAGGATCAGAAGTAACAGGAATTTCACTCCAACCTGACAAACCTTCAGAATTTTTTAATTCTACTAAAATACATTCTTTGGCAGTTTGTGTGCCAAAAGAGGTCCTGAAAGGGGAAATTAGAGGTAGTTCCACATGCCGTAAGGTTATTGATTTAATATTCATAATCTGAAGCTTTCCTTGTAAAAAGATAAAAATTTCGTCTTGAAGAAGGAGATGTTTTAAAGGAGAAATAATCAACTAAAAAATATTTACGTTTAAATAATTCAGTAAAATAAAATCTCGTCGACAAACGCCATTGTAAAGCCCAATCATGATTTTTTCTTGATAATTCAGTAAAATTATCTGGAACTTCAATAGTTATTTGATCTTGGTCCTTAAGCGTAAAAAATTCCTGCATTGCAGGTACCTGAAGCAATTTTTCAGAACTCACGAATTTGGTTATTAATGTAATCTCTTTTTGTAATGCATCAGGAGAATTCCAAGGTAATTTATCAGAAAAATTTGGTTGAAAACGTTTTTCGACACGAGGAGAACGAATTAACCATTTAACTAAAATTCTGTCGGTTGGTAGGGTTGGATACACCCCAACATTCGTAGGGTCACCATAGAAATTTTCATGATAATCATTACAAATAACACCTAATTTTCGAAAGTTTAATTGGGCATTAATTGAAAGAAGTGGATCAACTGTCCATTCAATGGTAGTAATAATGGGATTTTTTTGTTGTAAAGCAATATTACGATGAGACTGTTTAAGTAAGAAACCAACATTTTTGCCTTGATACGCTATATCAATACCCATCATATGGCTATAATGAGCATCTGGAAACTTATTAAAAGCATAGATAAAGCCAATAGGTTTATTTGGATCCTTGTCAATATCATAAGCTCCTAAAAGAATACCAAATTGAGCAACAGCTTTCATTTCAAATGAAGCAACCACTTCACGATCATGTAATTGCCATACACGTTGCATCAAATCCAATATTGGATTAATTTCACCCATTTCAACTATTTGTTTAATCAGAATGTTCACAAAATCTAATCCAATTTATTTTTTAGAAATATAAATAAAATCTTCAACAGGAGGAATAATAAAC
Source organism: Candidatus Heimdallarchaeota archaeon (assembly GCA_027364495.1). Next base: position 13,501 of record DAHXPE010000170.1, read on the forward strand.
TTACAACCATCGTCCGTCACAAGGATCATCTCTTCTAAAGAAACTGAACCATAATTTTTAGTTTTAACATATAATTCTAAAGTAAAAACATTGTTTTTTGCTAGAACTCCTTTAGGAGTATCACCATATCGTTCCCAAAGAGGACCTAATAATGTTCCACCATCATGAGTAGCACGACCCACCTGATGTCCTAAGGCATGGGTATATTCTTCATAACCACGGCTGATAACATAACTACGTGCAATTTTATCAATTTCAAATCCTTTCTTACCTGGTCTAACTTCCTGAGAAGCTTTTCTTATCGCACCTTTAACAGTCTCAAAAGCATGGCGTAATTCGTCTGGTACCTGATCTTTAGTACCAAAAAACCACATACGTTGCAAATCTGATGAATAACCTTGCCATTTTATTCCAAAATCATTATGAAGAGTATGACCACTTTTAGTAACTAATTCACTTGGACCGACATGTCCAAAATCTTTATTTGGACCAGCATCTATAGCAGGGCAGGACATTCGTTGCCATGATTCTATCACCTCGCGTTTATCCATAAGATTGTGAAATTCATTTTGGATCTCGATTTCAGTCCTATTAGGACAAATAAATTTGGTAGTCATTTCTTTATTGATTTCCTCAGCAACAAGACAAGCTTTGGTAATAAGCTCAAGCTCAGTAGTCGTCTTTACACTTCTTATATGTTGTATTATCTTTTCTGCACTGGAAAAAGAAATATTCAGACCATCTAGCATTTTTTGTAGAATGATAAACAAACCATGAGACAAACCATCAGCACTAACATCATTTGCAGAATAATCTAGGGCAATACTGGAAATATTATAAAGATTGAATAATCTTTCGTAAAGGTTCAGTAAGTCCCTCTTTATAGCCAATAACTTGATCCCAAATACCTTTATTTTGTTCTGTAGAAGCATCAAAATTTCCAACGAGTGCAATTCTAATAAAAGAATTATTGTGTAAAATGAATAAAAATATTGCACCCCAAACAACATCATTTCCTACAATATAAGACAAAACTGGTTCATTATTAACTTCAGTTTCTCTGGCATAGACAAGCCAGCAATCAATGCCAACTTTATTCATTATTTCCCTAATTTGGATTTGTTTTTCTTTGATTATAGCAATACTTGTTTCAGAAGGCAATATTGAATTTTTCAAGATAATATCATCACTGATTAATCCAAAAAATTTTATTTAAAAAATTTAGGTTCGGGAATCGAAAATAAAAGAAAATTTAAAGAAAGATAATACGTCCAATGTGATGATTTAATTTGGTAAAACAAATAGTTTTGATTCTCATATTTGTCTTTATAATCCTTCCATTAATCCTTCTAATGTTAATAGGAGCTGACGCATATCTAACAATATCGAATTTTTCTCCAAGTAAAGTATCCTTACAAGTTGGGACACCTGTTGTGAGTTTATCTTCTGATAATACCACACTTAATTTTTCAACTCAAATAAATATAACAACACCTCAAGCAGGGTTCATACCTAAAGCTGTACATGTTGCAATAGCTTTATATTATAATGGTACGACAAAACTGGGTAACCCTATAAATTTCGATTTAAAACTGGGAACAACACAGTCTAAAACAATAACTGATTCGATTCCCTTGACACAGGAATTAACTAATGCTGTTTCTCAAGGTAAAAGTATAAGTATTGTAATTAAAACGTCGGCGACAATAAGTGTGTTTGGAATAACCATACCCTATGATTTTAAAGTGCCAGATAAGACCATTACGATTCCCTGAGCATATTTAGTCTCTAAAGTCAATCTGAACTACAAAGAATCGATTCATAATTCATTTCCCATAATTTGCATCAACGACGCAAAAATGTTTACCGGGCAATCGGTGCTCAGCACAATAAATTTTACCACATGTGGTACATTTGAAAGGGAGAAGATCCCTTTTACCACATTCAGCACAAGGGGTATTCATTGGAGCATTAGAAGAATGATAAGCTGCTGGGCTTCGAGTGGTTTGAATTGGTGGTGATTGATAATAATGATAATCACGGTAATCACCTTGGATTATGGGCTGCCTGCCGGGATCCCAGTTCGGATCCGCTAATTTTTTCAAAAAAAATATTCCGATAGCAAAAACAACAACACCTAAAATGAATGGATAAAAAGTACCAACAAAAGGATTTTGATTATTCAAAATAGTTCCAATTAAGAAGACCTGATTAAATAGAAAATAAGATCCATAAGTTTCAAGAGCAAGTAAACCAGAAATAATTAGAAGGGCCCAAAAAACACGATCATTCCAGTATTTGACTTTCCAACCATCTAAAGGACCAAACGGTAACATATTGAATAATCCTAAAAAAAAGCTAAAACCGGTAGCATAGAAAAAGCTATTGAGTAGTAAGGATAATAAGGATGGATCAATTGAAGTAAATTGATAAATTATATTTAAAATACCCGTAATAATCAAAAATAATCCCCCAAGCATAATATTAACCGCGGGACCATAACCAGCAACCTTACCCATAGCTGGAATCTCAGAATAATCATTAGCTCTAATTTGAACCGCTCCTGGGGCAATAAATTTAATTGGAAGAATAATGGAGATAGCAGTAATAAGAACACCGCGTTGATCTAAACGAAATTCTGCCCAAAGGTTAAATTTCTGAGCATTAATTTTATGACCTATTTCATGTAAGAAAAAGAGTGGTGCAGTTAAGATTATTAACAAAACAATTTCAAGTATTGTTGAAGGGTTAGATAAACTAGAGAAGTCGTAAATAAGAAATGAAACCATAACAGCGGTAAACAATAATGTACCTAGGAGTAAATGTTCAATTTCAATTTGACTAAATCTATATTTGCGTAAAAAGGTTTCTAATACCAAAATTCAGTCATTCCTTTTGATTAAAAAGCCTTGAATCGCAATTGAATAATCTTTTCATAATTCCAAAATAATTTTTGGTCTTGACTTGACCTCTTAGTGATGGAGTTTAGAAGCATTTCATCATCACTCATTTTTTTTTTCATTGAATCAATATCATAATCACTAATTCTGCATCCTTTTTTAATGATTTTTCTATAGGGTCAAAAATCCGTTGGCTAAAAGTATTTCATTAGTAATACAGTTCCTTTTATTTTGTTTCATTGATGATACAGCCTCAGTGGAGATTATTGACACCATTTTTGAAAAATCTTCGAATTCTGTACTACTTCGATGCATTTGTAAAATCAATACAACCTTGAATTAATTTATAATCTTCAATAGCTGAACGTACCTCATCT
>DAHXPE010000178.1 GCA_027364495.1 Candidatus Heimdallarchaeota archaeon
TTCATGATATTCCAAACAATAAGAGCTGAATAAAGGAAAATCAAAATCCCGATTATTAAAGCAATTATATTCAGATTTTTTAATCTTTGTGTTTGGTAATTGTTCGGGAAAACAGTGAGGATCTTTATGTTGGTAAAGAAAGATTGGAAAACAATGGTGAAACTGCTATTGCTGAACGTATCATTACCAAAAAAGGATCTGAACGAATTATCAAATATGGTTTTGAGTATGCAAGGAAAAACAATCGAAAAAAAGTTACTCTCATTCATAAAGCTAATATTTTGCGTGTATCTGATGGATTGTTTTTGAAAACCTTTGAGGAACTAGCTAAAAATTATCCAGACATTCAAGCTAATGAAATGTTAGTTGATTCTGCAGCCATGAGATTAATAACGAATCCTGAAAACTTTGATGTCATTGTTACGTCAAATATGTTTGGCGATATACTTTCAGATGAGGTTGCTGGATTGAATGGAGGTTTAGGACTGGCAGCAAGTGCTAACATAGGTTTAACTAATGCAATGTTTGAACCTGTTCATGGTTCCGCTCCAGATATAGCTGGTAAGAATATCGCTAATCCCCTAGCAACTTTTTACACCTGCTGCATGATGTTAGATTGGCTTTCAGAAAAACAACTCTCTGATAGACTTCAAGCTGCTTTAGAAAAAACTATTAGGGATGAAATTTTTACTCCTGATCTTGGTGGTCAATATACCACTGAACAAGTCACTGATTATGTTATTCAGTCCTTATAAAGCATTTAATTTTTTTTAGTAATTGAATATTTCTTTAACAAAAAACAGATAATTTTATTTTCATTTTAAAAGTCTAATTAATATTTTCTTGTAAATAGGAAATAAAGCAATCATTGCAAACAAATTGATCAATGCCTGATTTAACAAAGTGACTTAGATCATCTGTTTTCTTATCACAGTTCTCACATCTATCTGGTTTTTCTTCATCTTCATCTTCGAATGAATAAGCTACTGATATAGAGGAACTACTGGTTAAAATAAAACATTTTGCTCTAAGACCTGTTTTTCGCAATTCCCAGGACAAAAATTCTTCTAGATTCCCTTTAATAATTTGTATCGTCTCTTTAATTGCTCTTTTCAATTCATCTTGCGTAGGCAACACAAACTTTATATCAAGTTCATCGAAATAGTCCTTTATTTCAAGTTTTATTCCATTATATTTTGGATAGCGATTCTTAAATTCATTAGCTAATCGTACATATTCTTTTTCTAAAGTAAAGGAGTTTTCATCCTCATTTTGTTTTGTAATATTCTTTTCTACGTTAAATATTTCGTGTAAGAATCTTGTCAAGGCGAATAAATCAATACTGTTGTTATCAATAGCTATCAACAGTTTTTTATCACTAAAAGTTGAATAAGATATTTTGGAGAAAAAATTAAGTTGTCGCTTAATAGAACGTTCTAAATTTGTAAAGTTATTTGATTTAGATTTATCAGTATTAATGCTTTCAGCCTCTCTTACAAAAATAGCTAATGATTTATTAATTTCTTCAAAATAAAATAATAGATTTTTATCCTGACTCTTATTTAGGATTGTATTCATATCTTTGAATTGATCTAGAAAATCTGAAAACCGCTTATTGAATTCAGCTAATAATTTATCTCTTAGAGCTTGAATTTTTTCAGGTGGGATTGGTTCAGCTTCGATATAAATAACACTGCTATTTTTGTCTATTTGCGGCATAACTTGACATCTGCTATTAAGGCAAATAAAGTATTTTAAATAGTATTGTTAGTACGAGTGAGCTATTAATTATTCAGCTGACTCTAAAATTGCTTTATAAGTTTTTATACTTACCAAAACGACCATTAAAACTAAAACTGCGACAAAGCATATATAATTGGAATGATTGAGCCAAAACGATTTTTTTCATTGGCTAATACTGCTAATATAGAAAAGAAATATCCTATAAAGCAATAGGTAATATAGTATAAAGCCAATATGAACGTGTTTTGCTTTCTTTTAGTAATAAATTCATGATATTCCAAACAATAAGAGCTGAATAAAGGAAAATCAAAATCCCGATTATTCAAGCAATTATATTCAGATATTTTAATCTTTGTATTTGTATTTTCTATTTACATTGTTGTATAATTTAATTAAAGTTTAGAGAGTAGTTTTTTTGTATCTATTCGTTTAACATCTATATTAAATTTACCTAATTGGTTTAAAAAGTAAGTAACAATTTTATCGGAAGTATATTCCCTCTTTTGATAGATTTTTAGGCCATAAAATTATTATCAAAGGTTTATGAGGGACGAATTCAGTGCAGGGATGATTTAAAATATTTCCTTCAGTCTTTGAATCTGCTACAAGAACAATTTTTTCATTTAATAATACCGATGGATAGAAAATTGGCAAATTTTTTTCAAAATTATTTAGTAACTTTTTTACCAGAGATGTTTATTCTTGATGATCCGGAAGTGAATCCATTAAAAATAGATCATTAGATGCTTCTACAATACTTTTTAAGACTTCTTTTTGTTCTTGCTGTCCCTGATCTTTAAAACTATTGTGTTCTGTTTCTACAATAAATTCTTTCGAAATGATCTCTTAAATAGGTATTCTTTTATACAAAGATAGCTGATTATTAGGATCAACAGTATATCAAAGACTTATATAGTTGGCATTACCTTTTTATTGTAAATGATTGCATAGCTAATTAATTTGTCTTCTGATAATGGTATATTAACGTATGAATTTTTTGTTTTCTCAGTTGAGATTTTTTTACTCCATTGGAAAGAGTCGTGAAAATTTTTTTGATATTTTATTAGTTATAAATGATTCAATATCTTCAGAATACATCGTCATGAAATTATTTTATCAAAAAATGCAATTAAAAAGCTATTCATTCTTCAATCCACTCTTAAAATATCCTTTTCGAATATTTAAGCAAGATTATCCAATATTACATTTTAAAATCTTACTATTAAAAAGTATTTCCAATTTTCATAAAATTATTTAGAAATTTGGTTTCTAAAAGATAAAATATAGTATTTTCTCAAGCTTTTAATAATGATATAATTTATTTAAACCTGATCAAACAGATAAATCTACTGAAAATAGTTTTTCATTAAAATTTTAGAGCGAAATTTTTTATTCAAGGTTATAAACTTATTTTATAGAAAGATAAGCCTTTAATTCTAAATTAAGACAAAATAAATCAATGCTATATACCTTAGATTACTATTTGTAATGGAGCGATTTCCCGTATGAGTTCAAAAAATATTGCCGTAGAAGAATTGAACAGCAAATTGGCAGAATTGTCAGCAAGTGTAAATAAAGTTAAATCTTCTTATGTACAGGAATTAAATAACTTAACAAAAAAAATTTCTACTTTTGAATCTCAACTAAATGAAGAGAAAAATCGGGTTGAGCAAGGGAAAAAATTACTTGAAGATTCACAAGCTAAAATAGTAGAATTAACGAAGTCTGAGAAAGAGTTAAAGAGATTAACGCCAGAATTAGAGTCAACTAAGAAAGAAAGTCTTGATCTAAAGCAAAAATTATCAGAATTATCAACAGATTTAGATAAGACCAAATCAGACAGAAATAAATTAGATTCTTCTAATAAAAAATCTGAAACAATGATTGAGCAACTTCGTCAGGAAAAAGCTGATTTAGTAACGAGATTGCAGGAAACAACAAGTAATTTTGATAAAGTGAAACGGGATATAAGCGGCGTTCAAAAGGAATTAAATGAATTAAAGCAAAAATTTGAACAAATTAATACTCAGCTAGGAACTACACGTGAAGAATTGATGAGTCAAACTCAAAAAGCTCAACAATTACAATCACAGGCAATTAAAGCACAATCAGAAGCTAAAGAAGCTAAAAACCAAGCAGATTCAAAACAAGAAGATATAACAAGGCTTAGAGAGTCATTAAATACTGCAAATACAAATTATGAAAAAGTAAATAAAACAGCAAATGAAAATTCTAAACTATTAAGCCAATACAAAAATGAATCTGAAGAATCACGTGCTCGTGCTACTAGTTTGCAGGAATCATTAAAATCTGTAAATGATCAATTAACTGATCAAAAAGCGAAGCTACAAAGAACCTCAAAAGATCTCTCTGATGCTAATAAAAAAATAGCTGATTTAACTGAAACTAATACGAGACTACAAACCGCATTAAAAAATAAATAATAATAACTTGAAAAGATTATTTAAATTAGATCTAGAAGTAAATGATTTAGACAAAAAGGTTGATTTTATTTCAAATCAATTGTAACTTTATTTTACAATTGAATCTGAATACCACAAGAATTAGAAATAATGAGAATAAATCCCAATAAAAGGATTTTATTAATTTTATTACATTTATATAAGAGTGAAAATAGAAATAAAAATGCTCAGAAATTTCGATTTACTTATTTTAAAAAGAAAAGAATAAGTAAAACCCTAATTAAACTCGTGTTTTGATCACCATGGCTATGTTCGAGGAATTATGGATTGTCCAAGATGGATTATGCATTTATCACAAGTCATGGAGTCTAACAACATTAGATGTAGATGGTAATTTATTCAGTGCATTTTTAACTGCGTTTAAATCTTTCCAAGAACAAGTTTTTCCTTCACAAGCTATGAGACATATAGATTTTATGTCTGATAGGCTAGTTTTCCTTGGAACAAAATATTTTTTTGTTGTTGTTCGTGATCAATTGGAAAAACCTACTGAAAGGTCCATAATGCAATTAACAAATATTGCAAGTGAATTAGTTAATTTAGTGGAAAGTAATGAAGAGGTTGAACTTT
>DAHXPE010000204.1 GCA_027364495.1 Candidatus Heimdallarchaeota archaeon
AGAAAAAATTGAAAAATTTGGAATGAGAAAAAAACTAGCCTAAGTCCAAATCTAAATCAATATGAACTTGATTTTTCCTTTTTTCGTTAATTTTAAAATTACTTCTAGCAATTTCAACCGTTATTTGTCTAGCAATATTAATGAATTCTTTACTAACCTCATTTTTAGGATCGGCTATAATAATAGGTTTACCCTTATCACCCTGTTCTCTAATTTTTGTAATGAGAGGTAATTGACCCAATAATTTAATATTAAATTTATCAGCAACTTTTTGAGCTCCACCGTTCCCAAAAATTTCATATTTGGTTCCATGCTCGCAAATAAAGTAGCTCATATTTTCCACAATTCCAATAACAGGTAATTCAATGCCTTTCTGTTGAAACATTTTAACTCCTTTGACAACGTCAGCAAGGGCTACATCCTGAGGAGTTGTTACAAAGATCATTCTGGTGTTGGGTAACTGTTGAGCGAGAGTGAGTTGAATATCACCAGTGCCTGGTGGAAGATCAGCAACAAGATAATCATAATCTCCCCAGTTAACATGTTGAATGAATTCCATAAAGAGTTGATTAACTAACGGTGCTCTCAAAACAACAGGGTCACTTTCAGATTGAATAATAAAACCTACGCTCATTAAATCAAGACCGTATTGTTTAATTGGCTGAATTTTGTTATTCTCCATAAACGCAGGCCTATTATCAACGCCAAACATAGTAGGAATATTTGGACCATAAAAATCCAGATCGATAATCGCTACTTTAGCACCTAATTCTTTCAAGGCACATGCAATATTAGAAGAAACAGTGGATTTACCAACACCACCTTTATTAGAAGCAACTCCAATAATGTTTTTGACATTGGTCAGTAAAGGTTCGTGTGCTCTTGGAACATTGCCAGTAGTTAATTCATCTATGGGTCGGTCAATAGAAACGATAAAGTTAACTGAAATTTTCTTGATATCTGGAATTGAACTCAGTTCTTTTTGAATAGATTGTTCAATTTCTTTTTCAAAGGCGTCTGGTGTCCTGAGAATGACATCCATCTCAACCTTATCTTTTTTAATTTGAATATTAGAAATGTGTTCCAGGCTAACAATATCCTCATCAAAGGTTGGATCAATAACGTTTTTAAGTCTATTTAAGATAGTTTCAGAACTTAAGGAACTCATAACAAAACCTAATTAAAAATAAAATTATTTGAAGGTAAGAAATTACAAATGAAAGGGAAACTTAATGATTTTAAAAAAGAATTCACTTATCAAAAAATTTCTTTTCAATGTTCAAGGACGAAAGATATTTCAATTGAATTGATGATTCAACAGCACAAGATCGGATTTCACGAACCTCAAGCAATGAGGTTTCCCAGTCTTTGTTTTCAAAGTTCATCAAATAAGCAGTCAAAAGTAATCCAGTGCGTCCACAACCCATTGCACAATGAATCAGGACAGGCTTATGTTCTTTGATAGAATTTTGCATAATATTGAGATAATCTTGTAACTGATGGTTACTGGGAACACCATAGTTATCGAATTCAAATGGTATTATTTCTATGGGTAGTCCTTTAGCTAAATTTTGGATTAATCCCGGTTCACTAATAGAAATAATTCTTTTAATACCTTGTTCAATAATAAATTTAATATCTTCAACGGATTGTGGTCTGGAACTACCAGCAACAATATTTTCACGAATCCAATAAAATTCAAAATCGCTAAAAAAGTTCATCAATTAAATAATCCGATAATCTATAGTAATTAAAATACCTAAATTGGATTTATTTAAGTATTGGAACAATCAAAATAAATAAATCGTATTGTATATATTGAATGCGGTTACTAAATTAATTGGAAAAAACTACACAAATTTATCAAATATTGAATAGTTGGGTTATATAAGTTAACGAAAATTTACTCTTTTTCTTTTGGACTGATTATAATTCCCCTTTTCATTTTATTTCGTGATCACATGCTTGAAATATAATTGATTTAATTTTTATGAGTCGATTAACTGATAATTTGAGTAAAATTAATAAATTGAGCTTTATTTAATTAATTACTCACCTTCCCTAAAACCTTTTTTTTATAAATAATTTATGTATAAACATTATGTTTATAAAATTTATTAACGGATTATTTAATTAATGATTTTTTCCCATTAATGTTATTCTACATTTATGATATTCAGAAAGTGTTATAATTTGGTTGAACCTGTCGAAACTATTACCGAAGAAAAGACCGCGCTTTTAGAGGATCTTTTGGACGTCTTATCTAATGATTATAGGCGAAAGATCATTAAGATTCTGGCTAGGGAGGATTCTTACATGGCAGCCTTAGCCACTGAAATTGACACCTCGCCACAAACTTTAGTCAAGCATCTGAAAATTCTTCTTGAAAAAAATATTATCAAGCAGTACACACCTGAAGAAAATGGTGATACTAATCACAAATTTTCAGTTCGGGCTGAAGCTAAGGATGATAAGAAAATTAAATATTATGCTTTAAATAAAAATGTTAATTTACGTATTAATTTTGGTCTAGGAATCGGCTTAGAAATTCAGGGTCAAGTTTGGGACACTTCTGATTTTGAAAAATCTAGAGAGCAAACTCGACAACGATATCAAGGCATCCTTGATGACTTTATTAATATTGAGGAATATATCAAATCTCAATTAGAGAATGAATCCATTACCAATGATCATTTAAAAAACATGAGTGATTTATTAGATAAATTTGATGACCTTGAGAAGTTTCTCATTATTGAGAAGCAACTTATCATGATCAAGAAGCTTAAAACAGCTGTTGGTTTCTTGGCTGATGAGAATTGCATTGAATTGCGACCTATGTTTTTTGAGCTTCTACAAGCTGTGGACATTGATCATGATAAACTCCATACTTTTGAAGATAAAATTAGAAATCTTTTACCTGAAAAAGCAGATCAAACAATGAGTTTGCTTAAAGGCATGCCTAAAAACATCTCCGATGTTGAACAATAAATGAACTTCTGATTAAAGGAGGACATACAAATGTCAAGTGAAAAAGAAAATACTAATCTATTCAATGATAAACCAGAAACTGAGCAAGTTACAGAAAATCAACCTGCTACTGATAAAAATTCTGAAGAAAAGACTGAACATTCAGTTCCTAAAGAACCAGAAGTTGAATTATCAGCTGAAGAAAAGTTGAAGCTGGAACTTGAAGAAAAAAACAAAGAAATTGAATCTCTTAAAGATAAATTATTAAGACAGCAAGCACAAGCTGCAAACGATAAGAAACGTTTCAAATCAGATGCTGATTTATCAGCTTTTGAAACGAAAAAGAGACTATTAAAGAAAATACTCGATATTCGTGATAATATTGATCGTGCGCTTTCTTCTTTCAACCTTGATGATGATGCCCAAAAGGTTCATTATGAAGGAATTAAAATTATTGCTACCCAATTCGATGATATGTTCGATATTGAAGGCATTAAACCAATTGAAGCAAAAGGAGAAATGTATGATCTTTTAAAGCATGAAATTGTTGCCAGGATCCCTTATGATGGACCAGAAAACAGAGTTATTGAGGTTGTTCAAAAAGGGTATACTTTGAATGGTAAACTTT
>DAHXPE010000205.1 GCA_027364495.1 Candidatus Heimdallarchaeota archaeon
TAAGTTTAAACCTTTTTAAGGGCAGATTCAATTCGATCAATAAATTTTTGCTTGGGAATTGCCCCAATAAATTTTTCAAGAACGGACATATCATTATTAAAAATTAAAAACATTGGAATAGACATAATTTGATATTTTTCAGCAGTTTTAGAATTATGATCAATATCAAGTTTAGAAAAAATCATTTTACCTTCATATGTCGTAGCTAATTCCTCGATAATAGGGGCTACTTTACGACAAGGAACACACCACTCTGCCCATAAATCAATAAAAACGGGGAGACCTGCATTTCGGATAGATTCATCGATATTATCATCAGTCAAGGTCATAATTTCTACCATTTTCAATTTCCTACATTTTTATTCTGCTTTTTTTTATTTTTTTGATATTTTATTCTTAACTTCAATAGTATATATTCCTGAGGTTACTCCAGTATAGTTTGTACTCAAAATTTTTCTTTCAGTTGTAATTCCTGAATATCAGTCTTTTTTTCTTTTTCATCCCAGTGTATTATGGATCCTATTTTTGGAGCATATATAACCAGTTTTTCTCTCTCTTTTGATTCTTTTTGTAGTGTTTCTTCTATTTCCTCCCATTCATATCGTTGTGAGAAATGTACGGGTAAAAATATAGTTAAATCTCTAAACGATCCTATTTTTACTAATAACTCTTTTAATGAACTATGGGAATCAGTATGATATGAATCCCCATCCTCTAAATATGTTGTTTCATGAATCAGATGAGTAGTTTCACTGAACCATTCTAAGACTTCGTCATCTAATTGTGTATCACCTGAATAACCTAAAATTGTCTTTTTTACTAAGAATAAATCTTCTACTAATAAAATTTTTCCTTTAAATTCTATTTTTCCTTCTTTTTGAAGTTTACTTAGTAATGGCCCTTTTGGTACTCCATAAAATTCTATTTGATTTTCTCTCAAGGTATATTTCTTCAATTGTAATTTATAACTAAGACTACCTCTGAAATGCTTATTTTCAATCGTCTGAATTTCATATTTTCCTATTTTTATTGTGTCTTCATGCTCAAGGGCATGAATTCGAATATATTTCGCTACACTGATATCAATTTCAATCATCAAGTATCGTAAAAAAAAATCTGCCTCATCATAATATTGCTCCTTGGGTAATTGAAATAAATCTTTTAATCGTAATTGAAATAATTCTAAATTCTTTTTGGGAACATACACATGAATTGGTCTTTGTTCTCTAAAACTTGCCTCAAACATTTGACTCCATATTAATAAATGTCTTAATCCACCCCAATGATCATAATGAAGATGAGTTATAAAAATATGTTCTATTTTTGCAAATCCTGGTGTTCCATACAAATTTTGATAGTGCTTTATGCTTTCGGTCGTATTTGCAATCCAAGAATCTACAAATTTTGTATAAGACATTACAAATTCAGGACAAATATCAAATACTATCTTATTATCTATGATAAAAGACATTGTTCCCTGCCCCGATGAAGGATGTGTTCCTCGCGTTCCTATAAAATTAATGAGCACCTTTCATTGCTTCCATTAGTTATGATTTTTATCTTAGTGAAAGGTCTGGATTCCAATATCGAATTTTTCCTACCTTTTTTTCCTGTTCCATCTTTTTCAAAATTAGAACCGCTTCAAGCCCACATTCAATGGCTTGTTGTTCCGCAGCGTGTTTCTTTTCATCTGTTATAAATGTCTTAGTTTGTCTATTCGCAAATATTGCACATATAGTTCCTGCTTTAAATTTTGCTAAACTTGCAAGGGTAAAAAGTGTACTGCTTTCCATTTCAAAATTTAAAACATTCAATTTTCCTAGTCTATCAGGTAAATCTGGGTTTTTTGTTGGAAATTTTTCTAAATCTCTTCCTTGAGCTCCATAAAAACCAGAAGCTGTTGCTGTTATTCCAACATGATAAGGATATTTTTTTCTTTCGGCTGAAGCTATTAAGGCAGTTACCACTTCAAAATGTGCAATTGCTGGATAAGACATATCGACAAAATTTGTGCTGGTGTCTTCTAATCGAACAGCTGCGGTTGAAATTACAAGATCACCAATTAAAATATTTTGCTGTAAAGAACCACTTGTACCTACACGAAGTAAAACCGGTGATTCATCCGTTTCCTCGAAAATTCTTGAGAGTTCAATTACTGCTATTTCTACATTTGAGCAACCAATTCCAGTTGACATTACTGTTATAGGTAAACTCTTATATGTTCCCGTAAATGTAACAAATTCTCTATTTGATTTGCTTATTCTTATAGAATCAAAATATTTAGCAATTTTTTCAGCTCGTTTGGGGTCTCCCACTAATAAAACAGTATTCTCTACTTCACCTGGTGCGAGACCGATGTGATACTGACGTTTTTCTGAGCTTTCAACAATTTCTGAATTATTGATGTTAAGAGACTTTTTTGATTCGTTTGACAAATTCTTTACCTTTTTATCTTCCAGTATTTAGCTCATTATTAAATAAAGGATTCTAAATAATCATTAACAGAATTATATGGTTTTGCTAATAATTGGAGATTTTTCATAATTGAGGTACCATATTGAGCTGCCTTTTTTTGTCTAGTGACAATAAAGTCAGGTAAATTTAATTTCGCAGCAACATTTCGTAGAAGTTCTTTTCTATTTGTAGTATTTACCTTTGAAAGAACATTTACATTTAGAGAAAATACCCATTTTATAACTTCCATTGATAAATATGGAAATCGTAATTCTATACTCCAGTACATTGATACTAGATCGTCTCTTTCTAAATTTTGAGTTGCGATGTATATCAAATCTTTATTGACTTTGTCTAGTAATTTTTTGTTATTTTTTATTAAATCTTCCTCAAAATATTTATTATACCCTATGAATAATTCATCAGCCCCCTGTCCTGAAAGTGCTACTTTATAGCCTAATTCATGGGATTTTTTTGATGCAAAATATATGGGTAATGCAATAGATATGTCAACAGTATTTACTTTGCCATTCCTAGTTTTTAGTAGTGGTACAATAATTTTCAGAGCATTTTCAATATCATTTGTGTTTATTATGACTTTTTCTAATCCTATTCCTGTATATTCACATAATCTTTGAGCATAAATTACATCAGAGCTATCTTTAAATCCTACGGAAATAGCTTTGAATGATTTTTCTTTTTTCAAATTTAATAATATGCCTAATATTAAGGAAGAATCAATTCCTCCACTTAAAAATAGACCAAAATTGTTAGATGGAACGTGATAAGATACAGAATTTAGTAATAATTTTAATAGATAATCTGTACTAGAATTTGAATCCTTAACTTTTCCATTACTTAAAGATATTCGTAATTGCGAAAGATTTGGCAAGTTATTTTCTAAATGATACCAAGGTAAAAGGTTCTCGGTTTCTTCCAAATCTAATATTGTATAGTCACCTGGTTTAACCGCGTTTATTTGATTAAATGAATATCCTAGTTCAGTTAGTGATCTCGTCTCTGATGCAAAAGCAAAACTTGATCTGTTTTCAAAAACATAATATAAGGGTCGAATTCCAATAGGATCACGAGCAAACAGCAAATATCTTTGTTCTAATAATATTGCCAAAGCATAATCCCCTTGAATTAAATTTAATGTTTTTTCAAACGCTTCAGTAATTGAAAGTGATTTTTGTTTTAATTTTTGAAGTAATGGTAATAATATATGAGCATCTGAATAATCAGGTTCCCATTGAAATTCATCTTTTAAGTAGATATCATAAATATCATTATAATTATAAATTTCTATGTTTCCTATTAAAAAATTAGGTTTGTCTAGAATATTTTGATTAGAAACTGGCGTTAAAATCGGAAACGGTTCTTTGCCAACAATCATTAATTGTGTGACAATGAAATGGATTGATGAATCTTTACCTAATCTAAAACTTGATATATTAGAATGATCTGGACCTCTATGGTTGATATCTGAGCAAAATTTATTCAGATCATGATTATTAGGTGAAATGAAACAAAGAATACCACACATGATTAAAACTAAACCAATATATTTGCAAATTTAAAAACAAAAATGAACTTAAAAAAAACAATTTATTTGAGGATTTCAATGTTTAGCGATTTTAATGATGAAGAAATTGATATTTACGAAAAGATCGGTCAAAAACTTAAAATTCGTCAAGAAATTCAAAAAATAAATGAAAAAATTGAAATTTTTAAGGTTAAAGAAGAAATTGAGCAGGTATCACTTGAAAGTGATATTACTGCTTTACTTGACAGAAAGAAACTTTTGGATGAAGAAGAAAGTGATATTTCAGATTCTACAGAGTATAAGTCAATCGTAGGAACTTTAGATTCACTTAAATCCTTAAAAGTAAAGCTACAAAGATTAGAAGGTAAAAAAGGTACAATTTCTGAAAAAATTTTTGAAAAGCTTAAACTGGAATATGAGGATGATTATAAGAAAAGTGAATTACTTCTCCTAAAGGAAACTGAACGAATTCAGAAACTTCATCAAAAATTAGAAAATTTTATCAAGAACATTGGAGCATTACGTGAAGAAGAAAGATTACGATTTGATTTACAAGAATATTCGGAAGAGCAGTATGACAAAATTCTCGACACAATCTCAAAAAATGAAAAACGTGCTGAGTCAGTATTATATGCCACATCAGTTTTGTTAGATGAATTCAAAAGTGACCTTCAATGAGCTGGTAATCTGAATGAGCTATAATATTAAGTGTTATACAATCAAACCTAATAATATCAAACGTTGGCTTGTAATAGGAAGAACCAAGGAATATTTAGTAACTGAAAAATCTTGTACATGTAAAGATTTTCTCTTAAAACTCACTAAAAAGGAACAAGGAATCTGTAAACATATTATGTTGTTACAGGATAGTATTAAAAATAATGAATTCGATATTTATGAGATTACCACTCAAGAATATAGAAAATTACGGTTTTATTTACTTGAACTTAAAAAATAAAGCGTTTTAAGTGGTTTTAATCGAATAAAGTTTGTTTTTGATGTTTGAAATTTCAAAATGTGATTCTTGAAAATGATTTGCTATCCAAATATTGGTTTTGGTATGTTCAGTTAAGGGACCTGTGAAAATTTCTACTGGAGTAAGACTCATGAAAGGGATAATTTGATCTGCCATAAATTCATCTAAGACTCCACCATTCTTCCAATCCTTTAGGAAATTAACAGCCACTGATTTTCCAACATTTTCTGCTGAAATTTGCTTTTGACCAATGAAACTAGACCCAAATGGATACTTTGATTTCGTCCAAATTGTTATGCCACTTCCAATCGATAGTGTGTCAACATATAATGGTTCAATTTGAGCATTGAATCCATTTTGATTTAATAAATTAAGTGCAGCTTTGGCTGTTCTTTCTGCAACTTTAGATCCCTGTAAATGTTTAGAGGCAATCGATATCCCTTGAATTTGACTTTTTTCTTCTCTTTCAATAAAAGATAATGATTCAATTTTATGTAGATTTGCAGGCTTCATAATTAAAACAAGTCTTGCTTCTCCTTTGGGATAAAAACCATGGTTTCCAATTTTTATTTCAAAATTGGTATTGAAATATTTTAAATAAACCATTGTTACAAAGATAATATAATCAATAGAAGGAGCCCATAATCCGTACGTCGCACCTCCCACCAATTCAATCGTTATTTCTTCCGGTAAGGCGTAAGCTGCTAATTGTAGCGTCTGAATAATAAGACCCAAGGAAGCAGCTGTATCAATTCGAACTTGAATATGCTTTGATCGTAAATTAATGACCAATTCTGGAGTATAGCTAATTTGTGTTGACCCTATTCTGTCTCCTTCAAGTTTTCCTCCAAAAATTTGCTGAATAAGCCTGATGCCAGCAAGATGTTGAGTTCTTAATCCAGGATTTTTACGATTTGCCCTAATATTACTAATTATAACGGGTTTTTGAAGAACACATGCAAAAGCTATGGAAAAACGAGCGATGGAACCTCCTCCCTCACCAAACGAACCATCAATAGTAATTTGATTAGGCACGATTCCACTCAAGGAAAAATTAATTGTAATTGAATGGTTCGAGTATGCTCTTATCCTGCTCTTTCTTTTCGCTTTGGTCGTAATCTAGTAGTGCCACATCTTCTACAATTTGTCGCATTTTTAGAATTTCTTGCAAAGCATTTTCTGCAAATATATACATCTAGTAACGCATGTTTAACAATTTCTTTCTTTTCAGCATCTTCAATAGGCATGTTATAAACACCAATTTAACTTATGTGGTGAAGAAATTTAATACAAATGTAATTAGTAATAAAATCATCTTTTGAATGAAAGTCACTGTAATTTTACATATGTATTTTTAATTTAATACTTAATTTAGAAATTTTTTTGGGTATTAAATATTCTCTTATTTTATTAGAAGAAAGTTAATTATTGGGTTGATTCTCAATTTTTTCTTTTTCAAGAATTTGTTTTAACTCATCAGGAATAACAACTTTTGATTTCGCTTTATAGTCGTAAGAAACTTGAACAGAAGTTGCCTCAGCGTATAGATTATTTTCTTCATCGACTAACCGATAAGAAAAATCAAATGAAGAATTACCTATCCTTGAAATCCATATCTCAGCTATAATGTAATGATCCTCAATAGGTTTTTTATAATCAATTGAAACGCGTGCTAGAATGAAATCAAAACCGTGTTTTATCTTATTCGTTTTCAATACATTTTGGAAATAATTAATTCGAGCCATTTCAAGATAGGTCAAGAACACAGCATTGTTCACATGACCCATGCCGTCAAAATCATTAAAACGGACTTCAATTTTATGTCTAAACATTCAATAGATTCCTTTTTGTTATAATATTTTCTAATAGCGGGATTGAATCTTCAAAATAGGGTAAGATTGTTAAAGCTCCTAAAGGAGTTAAGCTCCATAATGAAGCATCATTTAATTCTATTAGATTATTTTGAATGAGAAATTGTATGTCATTAAAGTAGTTGGCTAAGAAAACTTCCATAGACTTTTTGTTGAGGAAACCTCCTTCCATTTTAGCTTTTAATCCAAAGGTCATTAAAAGACCTAATTGTAAATTGGTCATCTCTAAATTAGAGGATTCTATAAAAATTACTAAATAATCAATTGTGTTTAATTCGAGTAATTCAACAGAAATTCCTAATTCTTCATATTTTGGTAGTAATTGTTCTAATATGAGGTTTAATTCTTCTTCTGTTATTTTAAATTCTTCTTGTAATTTTTTTAAGGTAAAATATGGTCTAGATAATAATTTAGTTGAAAATTCTTTAATAATTTCTTTGGTGATCATTTTTCATGCACTTATTGCTTATTCAGGTGAATTCTGAAAAAATATATAACTTATATTTCTTATTTCGTTTGTTAAATTGGTAGGATTTTTAGTATTTACCTTATAAAATGACAGAGAGATTTTATTATCTATTGATTTTTTATGTAACTCTTCTCCAAAATTATCTATTAGATCCGGATTTTCTATTAGTAAATTTAATAGTTCAGGAATTTCATTTGCTTTTTGAAATCCATGACTTGCCAATCTTAGGTAAAAATCAAATTTTACTCTTTCTAAATAGGACTTCTCAATTTTTGTCAATTCATTATTCAAAAATTTTATATGATTACGCGATTCTTTTTGGCTAGTGGCGGATTCATTACATTTCAAATTAAATTTAAAATTATCTGTACTTTCAATTTTGTCGTTTTTTGGAGTTAATTTCTTTTTGCTATTCTTAGCTTGTTTTTTACTCAATAATAACCCTTTCAAAATCAATTGATTATCGAATATTGACTTAACACAGACGAGTCAGGCAATACTCCTTTATTCAAAAAAAATATCATCTGAGGAAGCACTTCTGATGAAGTATTCTTTAATTTATCAAGTCGATTACTAAAATCAGTTAAAAATGTTTGAAATTCTAGTTGTTGTAGATGTATTATATCAATAAAATCTGAAATGTAAATATGAGACTTATTGACTAAAAACAAACTAAAAATTATGCAGATTATACTTGTTATTGATTCACTACTGATAAAGTGTATTGAATATGGTAAAACAGTGTTATCATACAAAATTATAGAAATCCCTAGTATTCCTTCATCCGGTTTATCTGAGCCAGGCAAAAAAAAATCTATTGATAATTTGGAAGTTTTCAATAGTTCGTTAGCTAGGGTTTGAACTTTTTTGATCTCTTCTTTGAACGTTGAATTCCAATTTTTTTGCCATTCGATAAGTGAATTAGTTAATTTATCATATTCTACGTCTCTTTTCTTGAATTCAGATTCTAAATCACCTAATAACGATAGATGCTTTGAATAAAACTCAAAATTTGTCTCTGAATGAACCATCGAAAGTAATTTATTCTTTTCACTAATTAATTGATTTTGAAGCACATTTAAAGTTGAAACAGATCTATTTATACTTGGTAAATCAAGGTTCTTCGATTTTAAACTTTCCATTTCATTTGAAATAGATATATCAAGCTCTTTAATATCCTTTTCAGAAATTTCTATTTCATTTTGGTACTTCTCTATTGAAACATTAATGTTTTGAATTCGTTCTTGCAATTTTTCTAATTCTTTTTGGTTTTCTGATATGGATTCAGTATTATTCGTTATTTTAGATGATAAATCAGCTAATATAGCAGATTTAGCTTGAGAATTTTTTTCTTTAGCAGTCCTTTCTTTGGATTTAAGGTTTTTTTCATTTTGGATTGCTTGAAGTGTTTGTTGAAGATTGCTAATCTCTTTATTGTCTTGAGCAATTTCTTTTTCGAGTTTATCTTTTTGTGACAGCAAACTTTCTGTTGATTCCTTACTAATTCGTGTATTCAGATCTTTCAACTTTTTTTCTTTATCAGCTAGTCTCATACTTTTAAATTTTAAATCCTTTTCAGTTTTAGTGACATTTTTATCCCAATCTTTAAGATTACGATCAATTTTATCTAAAAGAGCCTTTTCTGATAGAAAATCTTTTCGTTGATTTTCATATTGGATAGATGTCTCATCTAAATCTTTGTGTAATGTTCTAAGTTTAACAGTTATATTCTGAGAAAGCGATTCAAGCTTTTCTTTTTCAGAAAATAAGGAAGGTAATTTTAAAGTCATTTGATCTATATTAGCTGTTTTACTCTGAAATTTGCTTTTTAAGTCAAAATAAACAGACCATTCTTTTTCCATCTCAAGTTGTTTAATTTCTTGTTCAATTTCTTCAACTTTCTTTAATATTTTTAATTCACTTTCAAGTTCTTCTTTTTTTTCTAATGCTTCATGTTTAATAATACTAAAATGATCTTTTTCAAGATTTATAAAGGTAATTTTTTCCTTTAATTGTAAAAATTGTTTTTTTAATTCTCCTAAATTTAAGTGGTATAAGAAAAAATCAAATAATTGAGATGGACTATAATTTAGAATTTCGAAAATTTTTTCCGAATTTAAATAAGGGTATACCGCGTGGTCAATCCAAATATTACCATAAAGTAATTCAGAAAGCTCATAGTCTAAATGAGGAGTTAAGGTTTCGAATTCCTTTTGAGATCCATTGTAAAGTTTTGAAACAACATCTCTATGAATATTAATTTCAACTTGAATCGTTAATTCATTAGTTTTCAAAAAATTTGATCTAAAATAATCTCCAACATTAATTAATGCATCTTCAGGAATGACTAATACAATCGAAAAGCTAATATCTTTTTTAGGAACTAGTTTAATTTTCTGAAAAACGTTAAACAATGATAATTCTATTTTTTTATTTTTATTTTTAAAATCTGGATTTAAAAATAATTTTAAAATATAATTAAATATTATTTTGTCTATTATTGATGAAGAGTTGATGAGGTTTAAGGCTGGATGAAAAACTATTTCATTCGTGTTATATAATTCAAAATTAGAAGTCTGAATTTGCTTTATAATTCCAAATTTTTTTCCGTAATCTGGATCTATAATCGATTGTTTTGACATCTGCTTCTCCTAATACTTTGGCGTTGAATCAAAATATTTTTTTTGGTTTTTTCAAGAAACTTGTGGATTTATCTGATTGAAGAGGAGGTTTTTCATCTTCATCCTCTTCTATTCTTCCAGACATACGTTTTTCATTTTCGATATGTTGTTTTGTTCCACCAGCTGACAAAAGGCTTTCTAATAAAATTCCTTCTGTTAAAACTTTGTCCTTGAAACCACGCAATACTCCAATTTGAAATCCTCTTTTTAAATCAGCGCCAGTAAAGCCGCCAGTAATATTATCACTAGCAAGTGTGTCTAAATGAGCATCAGAAACCTGTAAAGTAATAATAGAATGAGATAATTGACTTAGGAAGTTCTTCATGATAGTTTTACGCATCTCAACGTCGGGAAAAGGAAAAGTAATATGATAGCAAAATCTTCTCCAAACAGCACTATCAAGAAGATGCTGGTGATTTGTTGCTCCTAAGAAGGCAATTGGACTAGCACTAGCTAAAATCATGTCCATACGCTGTAAAAGTGTTACAACAGCTCGTTTTATTTCACCAACTTCATAAACACTGGACCTTTCACTTGCTATTGCATCAATTTCATCAAAAAAGACAATAATTGGTCCTTCGGTTTGTGAATATTTTTGAGCAGACGAAAGAGCATCTCTAATATTATTTAATGTCTTACCAAGAATAGAACCAATGAGGGAATCAGCATAAATAAGAAAAATAGGAATTTCATACTGTTTAGCAAAAGCTTTACAAAGAGTTGTCTTCCCAGTTCCTGGAGGCCCAGTTAAAAGAGCTGACAAAGTAACGCCAAAAGGCAATGCTTCATCGGTCTCAGCAATTTTTTCTAAACTTTTCAAAGCAGAATAAAAATCATGTAAAAAAGATTTCTGTTCATCATAGCCGATAATATCATCAATCGATTCAATGACATCGTTTGGATAGAAAATTTCACCAAAACTGTTCATGACGTCTGTATATTTACTCAATAAGAATAATCAACCTTGCGTTTGAATTTGCAAATTAGAATATTTTTTACTTACATTACTAATGATAAAAATGCTAGCAATAATGATAATTAATTACTTTTTGAATTATAATTGAAGATTTTTGGTGAGTATTTATCAATTATATTTTTTATCGATTCCAAAATCTTGAATCAGACATAATATCTTCAATATCCGCAGGTTCTTTCTCTTCTGAATCGTCACCTGACCATAATTCATCAGCAATTTTGTCATATTGCTCCTCTAATTTTGAAATATCACAAATACTAATTTTAATTAATCCAGATAAAACATCTTTGCGAGATTCAACTTCTACTGGAATTCTACTAGCCCATTCTATACCTCCAAGTTCAAGAGCTATGCTTTTAACAGCATATGGTAGAACTGAAACACGAACCAGATCATCGATCAAAAAATTCTTAAAGATATTGTCCGAACTTAAAAATTCTTGTGCTATTAATTTGTATAGATTATACGCAAATGTAAGGCAAATCCAAAAAATAAAATCCGGCCGAACACCAATACGATTTGTTGCTACTAAGGCAAGATATTGTAAATATAATGTTTCCTCACTTATTTTTGGATACCAAACTATTGTACCATCATTTTGAACATTTTTTTGTAAATAACCAATTTTTGAAAAAACATTGACAAAAGTTGGATCTAAAATAAAATATTCCTCGTTATTTACCTTGTTTTCAGCAACTTGAAGACCAATATGACTGCAAAGAACTTTAAAAAAAGTAAGCTCACTGACACCAAAATCAGAAAGAAATGGTTCCATTACTTTTTTATAACTAATACCGGGTATTTTCCAATTTTCATCACCTGAAGGACTATGATGGGTCACATCAAAAAATTGTGGGTCAGTGACAAAATTTAAAGTAATACCCGAGAAAATATTGACAATTTTTTCTGAAATACCAAATAATTTACGCTCAATTTTTTTGGGTATAACAGGAGGAATCGTAGGAGTAAGGATGGTCTTAAGACAGGGAAATAAATCACTGAATTGGGTTAAATAAACCAGACAGGAATCAGGTCCTTTACCTGGTTCCATTCCAACACGTGGAAATACAATTTTTTCAAGAACTTTAACTCGTTGTACATAAGATAA
>DAHXPE010000207.1 GCA_027364495.1 Candidatus Heimdallarchaeota archaeon
GGAACAGCCAAAGATGGTAAAATTGAGCTTCAAGGAAATCATCTTTATGCTGTAAAGGACATTCTGATTGCTGAAGGATTTGCTGAAGACCAGATCGATGTAGACATGGCATCTCTTAAGGCAGTTGCTCGTAAAAATTAATTGATTATCTCTAAAGTGAAATTTTCACTTTTCTTTCCTTTAGTTCAATGATCGAATTAAAGCTTCTAATTTAAACTTTATATTTCACTTTTTGGAATTCAAGTATTTTTTAATAACCTTTTAAAGTTATTATTAATTATTTAATTGTTTCTTATTTAGATAAGATTTTTCTATTGGAGTTTAGTTCATGACTTTATATATTTGTCAAGCTTGTGGAACTGAAATTGAGCCAGATAAACTCAAGACTTTACCTGGTATTCGTTGTATTGTTTGTGCCCACCGTATTCTTATCAAAAAACGACCAGCTATTATTAAACGTCTTCGCACTGATTGATTTCGTATTTTTTTTTACATATATGTTTCATCGCTATCATAGTCAAATTGTTAGCTACAGTCAGTACTAGATCTGATATTCGTTCTAATAGCTCTGAAACTTTTTTCAAGGTCATTATTATGGTGAGTTTTCCTATTTCTATATAGAATGGCTAGAATTGATATAATAAATTCAGGAATTTCCCATATAATTCATCTATTTCTGGTTCAACTTTTGATATTATTTTTTGATGCTTTTTTGTCAATGATGCTGTACCTGAATCATATTTTGTTCTAGTAATAAATTGTTTCTTGCGAAGCTCATATTCTCTCTATGTATTTAACTTATTAATCTTAAAAACTCATCAAATAAGTAACATCTTTTATAAAGATTTGAATAAAATACGAAGTAAACGATAAAATATTTATTTTATACACACGCATACACTACTTTTTCTATGGTAGAAAGTGTTATAATTTTTTTAGGAACCCATTTGCCTTGCCAGGAAAAATCAAAGCTCGTCTGATTAAGGGAAACCTTCCAATTTCTAAAATTTTCATTCCAAGTGAAAATGCTACATTAAAGTATCAACAAAAAGAAATTGTTATTTCAGCAGCAGAATGGGAAGCTTTAAGACTCTGTGATTTAGAAAATTTTAAACAACGTGATGCTGCTAAAGAAATGTGCCTTTCTCAGCCGACTATTAACAGGCTTCTTTCTAAAGCACATATGAAAATTGCTGAAGCTTTTCATAATGGATATGTGTTAAAATTTGAAAATGAATCATTAATTGAATGCCCTTTTTGTTCTGAACAACTTTCCACAAAGAATTTAAGATCGATTGTTTGTCCTAATTGCAATAAAGAAATTGATTTAGATTAAATCATTTTTTCGGGTCCTTTTTTTCTTGCTATTTCCAATCTTCCCCTTTGAAAAAATCAATTATTTTTGTTGAAACCTCATTTGCTATTGTTGGACCTGTTATGTAATCATCATGACCAATTTTTTTATCTTTGGAATAAAGAATAATTTTTGATCCTATCAGCTCTGCCAATTTCTTACTTTTTTCATATGGTACCACTTTATCAAATTCACTAATAAAAAAGATTGATTCTTGTTCCAGTTTTCCTTTTACCAAATCTGTATGAAAAAATTTTTCATTCAATACTTCATCAATCATAGCATCTGATTCAGGTATTACCTGCTTGAACATCTTTTTTTGAACTGATTTTGGTGTTTTCTTTGAAAAAAATCTAGATCTTGACAAAAAGCCTGGTATCAGTCTATATTTTATTAACATTCTTGTCAATGATTTAAAAGGTACCTTTTGCTCTCCGTATGGCACAGCTATCAAGGCAACTTTTTTTATTACAGTTGAACCTAGCTCTTGCGCTAATAATAGCGCGACCACTCCTCCTAAACTATGCCCTACAACATATATTTCATCTTCAGGATGACGTTGTTTTATGTTCTGAACATATTCCCTCGTAGATTCAATTAAAATTGTTGGGTTATCCATTTGTAAATTTGGTACATATATTTGAGGAAATTTTGATTCGAAAAAGGTTTTTATTGGTTCCCAAAAGAATGATCGTACTCCATAACCGTGAAATAGTATTAATACTCTCATTTTTCTCATCTATTTTTTCTTGCGCTTGCTTACCTATTACCTTTTAATAATGGCGTCAACTTCAAAAAGACCATTCAAGGTTCCATATATTGCTTCTTCTGGTATAATTACATCCTTTTTTAGATAAACAAACGAGTGTTTCAAATGTTTTACCAATGCTGCATTCATTGTTCCTCCACCTGTCAAGACTATTGGTAAATCATCCCTATATGACCTACTAGCCTGGCTTGCTATGCTCGATATTGTCTCAGCTACCATTACATGAATCCCCGCTAATATATCATTACTATTTGGTTTGTTATTCTTAACTGTTCTCCAATCCTGATATTTTCCGAAATTTGATGCTGTTATGTCTCCTGGTAATCCTAAATCTTCAGCTGATCTATTATATAAATCACTTACAAGAAGATTTACTTTTGTTGCATCTCCTTTTAAAGCAAGATCAGTTATTTTATTTAAGTCATCTATATTTAAAATAAAATGTGATAAACCTACTAAACTCGCACTACCTAATCCTGTTCCTCCTACATGATCAACCTTTTTTTGATCGGCATTAACGTAAAGAATTGGCGTTCCAGATCCTATATTTACCACTATACATTCTTTTTGACCAGCTAATTTAGCTCCACCGAGGCCAGTTGCTAAAAATTCATTATAAATATTTATTTCATAATCAAAATTGTCCTTTTTCTTGCCATAATCATCTTTAATCCATCTTGCAATAGTATTTGATCCTGCACCGGTTAAAATAATCCTTCTGGTATCTTGTTTTAGTAAATTAAAAATTAACTCTTTAGTGTAAGGTAAAGG
>DAHXPE010000214.1 GCA_027364495.1 Candidatus Heimdallarchaeota archaeon
AAAAAAAAAATAAAATTTTAAAAAATTTATGACTTAATTTTTTAATATGCAATTGCATAAGCTGATAATGGTCCATCAATTGCACCAGAAAATCCATAAGTAGGTTTATCTACAAGTTTTGTCTCATTGAATGAATCACACGATATGAAATAAATATCTATTTGGTAGATTATTTAGCCATTGAGCAATTTTTTGCCAAGATATTATTCCTTGCGTTGCACTTAAGATTCCCTTCGCACTGCGAATTTAACTATGACTCCTCATTAACGTTAAAGCAGCTCCTAATGAATGGATATCTTTACATGATATTACCTGAGCATTCGGATTTAAACTTAAAACCGTATAAGTTGACTTTTGAATCAAATATTATAACTACCGGTGCAAATAACGGAACTGAAAATTCTGTTGGTATAAACATTGTTAGGCACAAAATACTTAGTAGACTTGCAATTACTAAAAGCATTGCTCTATTTTTTTCATAGTTTGTATCTTCCATTATTGTATTGTCCTTTGAAAGATACTTCCCTGCATTTTCCTTTGTAGGTACAGTTTTCCTCAACAAAAAGTTTATATAAACCAAATGTTTATAAATAATTAAAGTGATGTAAATGGTTAATTTCAGAAAATTCACTGTTAAAAGTCAAGAACTTATTGCTGATGCTCAAAATTTAGCAGTAAACAATCCAACTATCGAAACGATCCATGTTCTTAAAGTTATGCTATCTAATGATGGTGTTGTTATCCCTATTATTGAGAAATTAGGTGTCAATATCGCTTTACTGCAAGGTAAAATTGATAAAGATTTGCAAAATCTCCCTAAGGTTACTGGCAGCTCGTCACAGGTACAAATTTCTTCTGTTTTAAATAAAGCTCTAGAAGCAGCTGAAAAACAAGCTCTCCAAATGAAGGATGAGTATGTTGCTGTTGATCATATCCTGCTGGGCATTGTCATAGCTGATAAAGATTTTTCCTCTTTTCTTAAACAACAAGGTATTAAATATGAAGATGTTTTGCGTGCAATCTCTGATATTCGTGGTCAGGTGCGAATAACTGACCAGGAATCTGAAAACAGATTTCAAGCTCTCTCTAAATATACCCGTGATCTTACGGAATTAGCTTCACTTGGGAAACTTGATCCTGTTATTGGTCGTGATGATGAAATTCGTCGAGTTATTCATGTCTTATCTCGAAGGACTAAAAACAATCCTGTTCTCATTGGTGATCCTGGTGTAGGTAAAACTGCCATTGCTGAGGGTCTTGCCCAACGAATTACTACTGGTGACGTTCCTGACTCTCTCAAGAATAAACGTCTTCTTGGACTTGATATGGGAGCTCTTATTGCAGGTACCAAGTATCGTGGTGAATTTGAGGATCGTTTAAAAGCTGTTCTTAAAGAAATCGAATCATCTGATGGTCAAATTATTCTTTTCATAGATGAATTACACACTGTTGTTGGAGCTGGAGCTGCTGAAGGTGCTATGGATGCTTCTAACCTTCTTAAACCTGCTTTAGCTCGTGGTGAGCTTCATGCTATTGGAGCCACTACTGTTGATGAATATCGTAAATATATTGAAAAAGATAAAGCTTTAGAAAGAAGATTTCAACCTGTTCCTGTTTCTGAACCTACTGTTGAGGATACTATTTCTATTCTCCGTGGACTCAAAGAACGGTATGAAATTCACCATGGCGTTAGAATTAAAGATGAAGCAATTATTGCAGCCGCTACCATGTCTAATCGTTATATTGGTGACCGATTTTTGCCTGATAAAGCTATCGATCTTATCGATGAAGCTGCTGCTAAATTATCTATGGAATTACAGTCCTCGCCTGTTGAAGTTGATGATTTAGAACGTAAAATTCGTCAATTAGAGGTTGAAAGACAGGTTGTTAAACGTGAGTCTGATCCTGTTAGTAAAAAGAGATTACAGGCAATAGAGGAAGAATTAGAAAGTCTCAGGACTAATTTAGGAAAAATTAAATCTCAATGGGACAAAGAAAAAGGTATAATCAATAAAATTAATGATCTCAAGGAGCAAATTGAACAAGCGAAGGTTGATATGCAAAAAGCCGAACGAGAAATGAACCTTGAACTTGTTGGTAGAATTAAATATGGGACAATCAATGATCTCCAAAAAGAACTTGATTCTTCTAAAAAACAACTCGAGGCAGTACAAAAGGATCAAAAACTACTTCAAGAAGAGGTTTCTGAAGAAGACGTTGCAGAGGTTGTAGCGAAATGGACAGGTATTCCGGTTCAAAGAATTAAAATGGAAGAATCAGAAAAATTAATTCATATGGAAGAATATCTGAAGAAAAGAGTTCGTGGTCAAGACCAAGCCATAAAAATTGTTTCAGAAACCATCAGACGAGCTCGTGCTGGTTTAATGGATCCACATAGACCTTTAGGATCTTTTATCTTCTTAGGACCTACCGGTGTTGGTAAAACCGAATTAGCCAAAGCTCTAGCTGAATTTCTATTCGACTCTGAGCAACTCATGATTCGTATAGATATGAGCGAATACATGGAAAAACACAGTGTCGCTAAATTAATCGGGGCCCCACCTGGGTATGTTGGGTATGATGAAGGTGGTCAATTAACTGAAGCTGTTCGTCGTAAACCTTATTCTGTTATTCTCTTGGATGAAATTGAAAAAGCTCATCCCGATGTATTTAACGTTTTATTACAATTACTGGATGATGGTCGATTAACTGATTCTAAAGGACGGCATGTTGATTTCTCAAACACTGTTATTATAGGCACCTCAAATATTGGTTCTGACAAAATTTTTGAGATAACATCAAAAGAGAAATTTAAATATTCTGACATTGAATCTGCAGTAATGGAGGATCTTAAAAAATATTTCAGACCAGAATTTTTAAACAGAATAGATGAAATATTGATTTTCCAAGCATTAGGTTTAGATTTAATGCTCGAGATTGTAGAGATACAATTACAGCAATTAATAAACCAACTAAAGACTTCCAATGGAATAGAATTAGAAATTAGTCATGATGTAAAAACATTCTTGGCTGGTGAAGGTTATGATCCATCTTTTGGTGCAAGACCTTTACGAAGAGCGATTCAAAGATATCTTAAAAGTCCCATAGCCGATTTTCTATTGAAAAATCCTGTCAAACAAGGAACAAAATTACGAGCTGAGTTGGCTGGAGAATCTATCGAGATAAAATTAATATAAGCCTCTAGCTTGTTATTTTCTAATTTTTTTAATTTTTCATAAAATCCATTTTCTTGAAAAGAATTTTTAAATATTTAAATTTTGTTTTGTTACTTGTGTTTAACGAGAAAATCTTTTATGGATTAGGTAATTGGAAATGCTATCATTCACAGAATATTCCGGAATCAGAACTTGATACCTTTAAAAAAGTCCAGATAATGAATGAAAACCATAAAGGTTTTATTGTAATTTTTATTGAATCAGCTCATAATAATTCAGTTGCTTCACTTGATTGTTATAAAAAACATGCAACTGCAATTTTAAAATCAATTTTAATTGGTAAATTTCCTCTTCCGATTTATAATAAATTTAGGGATGAGGTTGATAGTCTTTTACAGCAAACTTCTATTTTGGCTGAAGCTATACAAAAACCTGATTTTAATAAATATAAATTACAAAAAAAATTATATTTTAATATCGATTGACACTATTGGAAAAGCTTATTGAGGTGTACAGAGGTTTCCTAAGTTACAATTAGAATTGGGACATCCGATTACTCCATTTATATGTTCATAGAGATTTTTTATAACGGATGGATCGACCAAGTGCTCAATCATATGAGCTTGATTAGAAGCTAACTCGCCTTCGATATTTAATACATTTTGAAAAAAGCATTGAACAATTCGAAACCTGTTCGTTATTATTTGTGCTTCTTTTAATCCACCTTCTGTTAAACTAACGCCTTTCCTAGGAAAAATTTCAACGATTCCTGTATCCTTGAGTCGTTGAACATACTCGACAACAGAAGGTGGAGCAACGCTTAATTTAGCAGCAATATCTTTAATTCTTATTATTGGCTGTTCTTTGGTTTGGTTTTCAGTATTCTCTTTCTCTTTCTCTTTACTGAGATAATATATAGCTGTTATATAATCTTTCATAGATGTCGAATATTGAATTTGTTGCATCAGCAACTCACTTTCCTTTTTTCTGACTTACCGAATAACTATTAATAGAAAATATTTTTACCTAAGTTAAGTCTAAATACTTCCGCTTTTTATCTACACCCTCGTATTTTATATATTATCTTACTTAAACCTAATTGACTTATTGTGAGAATAAAACCATTCTAATCACGATTTTAAAAGGTATCACTAAAAATTTTCAAAGTCTTATTAGGATAATTTTTTCAAAAGTAAGTATAGCCTAATTCTTGCAAATCCAGATTTTGAATAAGCATAAAAGTACTCTCTAGGGACGAATTATTGAATATTGATTCATTTGTTAGGATAGTCTAAATTCAAATATCCTAACTGAAAATAAAGAATGCAAAGTAGTACATCTTGAAAAAAGAACATACTAAAAGATTAGGGTTTTGCTCCAAAGTTAACTCAATTAAATTACCAAATTCATTCTCTTTTGCAAAAGTTGCTACCTAATTTTTGTCGCATTGTTAATTACTCATTGTTGATAAGTCTCGAAGTCGAGTCTTAATAAATCTAGTCTGTAATCTATTGCTCCAAGATTTTCTGATAATTTTACAATGAAGGAGTTTTATTATTTTACTTAAATTGCACAACTTTTACTCTATTAAATAACTCTGTTACATATTGGCAGTATATCTTGTGTCGTTTACATAACTTAACAACTTT
>DAHXPE010000219.1 GCA_027364495.1 Candidatus Heimdallarchaeota archaeon
AAAAATTATAATGGAACTTTTAATAACGATACATGCTATACTTAGTCATTTCAATGGTTATTGTATGAGAGAGGGGTGTAAAAGATGCGTAGTCGAATTACCACTGATTAAAGTCACATTATAAAACGGAGTTAGTACAAAAATAATTAACAGTAGAAAATTTTTTTCTCCACCGATTTCACTTCTCTTAACGAATGAGTAGCTCATAAAAAAAAAAATTTAGTAGCAAAGATTATAGGAGGAGCAAATATGTTCAGTGAAGTTATTCCAGATTCTGAGAATCATCTTGGTAAGAAAAATGCAAGAAAAGCACAAGAAATTCTTACTACTCATAACATTCCGATTTTAGCTAAGGATACAGGTAATTACTTCGGAAGGAAAGTGAATTTTAATGTTGATTCTAGAACTATAACGATATTAAAACCCAATGGAGAACTTTGGAAAACTCTTTGAATGAAGAATATTAATAAGATCTTTTTTAGTTTAACAAGATAAATTTTGGAAGAGATACTGCAATCATTAATATTAAAAAGCCTGAAATTTTTAAAATATCAAAAAATAAACATGAGAAGAAAAAAATGGTATTTTGTCCAAATTGTGGTTACGATGTAGGTAATGCTCGTTTTTGTCCAAATTGTGGTATGGAACAAGGAACAGCCTCTCCTAAAGCTTATAATTCAAGTTCACCAAATAACAATAACACGGGTCCAAATTATCCTCCTAACCAAAATTATCCCCCTAACCAAAATTATCCTCCTCAAAATATTCCTGTTAGGCATGGTACTCAATTTGATTCTGCTATTTGTATATTATTATGTTGCTGTCTAAGTCCAATTGCGGCCTTAATATACTATTTATTAACTGATCATCCTGAGCAATATAATTATTGAAGCATTACAATGAATCGAGAAATAATTATAGGTATAATTAGGTTAAGTTTAGCACATCATCCAGTTTGTTGGCAATATCGTAATCATACAATTAAAATTTTTAATGTTAAGTTTTGCCTTGGTTGTTTTGCATTTTATTCCGGCTTTATTGCAAGCATTCTTATCATATTTTTTACTCCTCTTTTTACCAAATTAAATTGGTCTGAACTAATTTTATTATCAACTCTTCTTTACCTTCCAACAATACTTAGAATTGTCAAAACTCCGTTCTTTTCTTCTAAAAAAAAGAATTTACGGTTTTTGTTTAGGTTTTTATTAGGATTTGGAATTGGAACTGGCCTTTTATCAATTTTTTCAATAAATATTTTAATTATTCAAATAACACAAGTTATTTTAGGAGTGCTTCTATATGCTGGTCTTTCAATTCAAAGAATTCTAGATAAGGATTCATTCAAAGAGTGTGAAACATGTTCCTTTACAAGGTCGAACACTTGTCCAGGTTTCAAGCCATTTCGCCCAAGTAAAACTGATATTCAGCTCAGTCATGTTTTTCTCTCAACAATTAAATAAATTATTAATTTTTTTTGATAAATAAAAAAGTTATTGCTTAAAAGAAAGTAGCATTTTGCTGATTTTACTGATTTAGAGGTAATCTATGTGAGTTTAATTGGGGGTATTGTCTGAAACTTGAAAAACAAAATAGTTATGATTAAATAAATTTTAAAATTGTTGGTGAAGAATAAACCTTACTCCAAGAAGTAATAGTAATGCATTACGGCAATAAATCCCACGCTTAACATCTTATACTGAAGAGATTATTTAAGAGTATAAAGAGTATAAATTCAATCCCGTTTTTCATTACAATTTAATCAAAAAAAACAAACCGCCACAAATATTCTTGATAATTTTATTTTCCTCTTGGTTTTATCATTGCTTTCTTATTTTTATCACATTTCATTTAAAAATCCCAAAAAGAAAATAAATCATTATATAATAATTATCGGGTTATTTATAATCATTTTTAATATGTTTATTGAATTATTTGCCTGCTTATTTATCTTTTTAGCTCCGACATCTTGATTATTTCGGTGCCAAACCAACAAAGTACATTTTAAGATTTAAATTACGTTTTAGAAATTTAAAAAGATAGTAAAAAAAGATTTTAGTGCGGGAGGCGCGATTTGAACGCACGTACGACTACTCGACAGGAACCTAAATCCTGCTCCTTTGACCTGGCTCGGATACCCCCGCACGTTAAAGGGGTAATTATTATACTTTGAATTCTACACCTAAAGCAGAAGAGATAAGAGCTTGCAATTCTGTACCTGATTCAGGAGTTAGTGGTAGTTCAAGAACAATTGGGAAAACATCCTTTTTACCTAAGGCTTCTTGTACAAGTTTTGTATTTGCTCTAGCTACTTCTGGAGTAATGATTATGATTGCTACATCTATTCGTTTCATGAGAGACTTTAGGGGATCAAAAGCATCCACCGGATTGACAATAGGATGTATTTCAGAAACTCCAGCCATTTTAAGCCATGTACATGTTCGTTCATCTGCAACTGCTGCTAAATACATATAATATTCACTATTATGAGCATTCATTAATTGTTGTAAATAATTTATTTGAGCAAATAAATTGTGTTCTCAAAAATATGAGTAATTATACTAAATTTGACTGATTTTATTTATCTTAGTTTTTTTAGTTATTGTAAAAAAAAAATAAAATTAAAAAATAAGAAAAAACTTCAGATCTGTTGTTCAACATAAGTCAAGCTTTGGTGTCTAAAATACGTATCATATAATTCAGCATAATATCCTTTTTGATCCATGAGTTGTTGATGAGTGCCTTGCTCTATAATTTGACCTTCTTTAAGTACAATAATTCGGTCTGCATTCTTTACAGTTGATAACCGATGAGCAACGATTATAGAAGTACGATCTTTAAGTAAAATATTAATAGCTCGTTGAATTTGAACCTCAGTGAGCGGATCAACTGATGAAGTTGCCTCATCCATTATAAGAATCAATGGATCAACAAGCAAAATTCTAGCAAAAGCAATGAGTTGACGCTGACCCATTGAGAGCAAAGACCCACGTTCTCCAATAATTGTATTGAGACCCTTTGGAAGACGTTGAATCCAATCCAATATTTCTAATTTTTCTAAAATTTCATTCATTCTCTGCTCTGCATCGGGAATATGTCCACTTCCATAAAGGAGATTGTTTTTAATACTATCATTCCATAGAAAGACTTCTTGACTAATAATTGCCAATTTTTTCCTATATTCACTTAAATCCAAACCACGAATATCCTGATCATCAATTAATAGTTTTCCTGATTGGAATTCATAACTACGGGAGATTAATTTAACAAGAGTCGATTTACCGGCTCCAGTATGCCCTACAATAGCTATTCTTTCATGTGGTTCAATTTTCAAGTTAAAATGTTCAAGAATATTTTGATTGGATTTATATGCAAAAGTTAAATCCCGAAATTCAATCATACCCTGAGGATTCGTAAGCGGTTGGTTATCATATTGAATAACCATATTTTCAGCATCTATAAGCGCAAAAACACGTTCAGCAGAAGCTAATCCTTGCTGAAATTGGGACCAGAATGATGCAATTGATGTCAAAGGGAAAAAGAAGATTAAAACACCTTGAAAAAATAGAAACCAATCACCTAAAGTAATCTGTTCATTAGGTAAAAATGATAGCAGTGAGGCAAATGGAGCTGATGTATTATTTATAACTTCAAGACTTCCAAAATAGATAAGTAAAGCTGTCACAATACCATTAATTATTCCCAAGACCGGGAAGATGCTAACCATAACCAAACCTCTTTTGAGATTGACAGAATAGTTGGTATCATTAATATGTACGAAATCATCATACATTTTATTTTCAGCACGGAAAGCCTTACTGATATAAATTCCAGAAAAAGTTTCCTGAACAAGTGCATTGATTTTTGCTAAAATTCTTCTGCTTTTACGATTAACATCGCGAGCTATTTTCCTAAATAGCAAAGCAGTGAATATAACAACTGGAGCAATGATAATCAGAATAATGGTTAACTTAACGGACTTGGTAAATAAAAAATAAAGCAAAAATAAGACAACAGCAATTTGTGCAATCAATGAAGTCGTCAAAGTTATTGTTTGGGCAAAATTATTGGTATCGTTATCAACCCTCGAGACAATATTTCCAGTGGACACTTCATTAATAAATGACATATCTCGCTCTAAAACCGCATCAAAAGCATCTTTTCTAATATCAACTATTGTTGCTGAAACTGTCCTAGCTGTTATTTCTTGTTGTAACATATTAGCAAAGAAATTGATAATGAAGAAAATAGCTAGTGCAATTGTTAAATTAATTATAATCGGTGCGAAGGGGTTTACACTTTTGTTAGCAAAGGCATTTTGTAGATCATCAATCATATTTGATATATACAAAGGAACCAGAGTTGAAGCTAATGAACTTATCAATAAACTGATAACAATTAAGGATACACTTAGCTTATAAGGTTTGAAATATGAGAGAATTCTATTGACTAAAGTAAGATCAGAATATTTTCTATCAAAATCGTCTTCATTTAAACCATCCATTATAAAACCCATTTAAATAACCTCCTTATGAACAATATTTGGTATTTTAATTGCCGTTTTCAAATCAAAGTCATCAAATGTACTGAAAATTGATTGATATTTCTCGTTATCGAGCAATAATGTCTCATGATTTCCAATACCGATAATTTTTCCTTTATCAATAAGTATAATTTCATCAGCTCTTCGAATTTGAGATATTCTATGCGTAATGAGAAAACTAACTCTACCTTGTAAGACATTTTTAATAGCTGTATTGATTTCATCCTCAGTCTTACTATCAATAGACGAAGTTGCGTCATCAAGAATCAAAATTGCTGGATCTTTAAGAATTGCTCTTGCAATTGCTATTCGTTGCCGTTGTCCACCACTTAGTGTTATTCCACGTTCACCAATGACTGTATCATATCCATCTGGTAATTTCACAATAAAATCATGTGCTTTTGCTAATTTACAAGCTTTAATAACGGCATCATCAGTAGCAGAAGTGTTCCCAAGCAGAATATTTTCCTTAATAGGTTTTGAAAACAAAAATATATCCTGCTCAACTAAACCAATCTGAGAACGTAATGATTCAAGGTTCCAATCCCGTAAATCAATACCATCTATTGTAATTTTACCAATTTCGGGATCATATAATCTTGATAATAATTTTGTAATCGTTGTTTTACCAGATCCGGTCATACCAACTAAGGCAATAGTTTGACCTGGGGCACCTGTAAAAGAAATATTTTGTAAAACTGAGTTGCCCGGTTTATATCCAAAAGAAACATTATCAAAGATAATCTCACCTTTAATATTTCCTGTATGGCCTGATAAGTTCAGATCAATTGGTGTTTCCTGATTTATTAAATCAAGCAACCGTCTCGAAGCAGCTCCTCCCATTGATAATACAACTAATGCAAATATGTTGATAAAAGTAGGGAACCTGAGGAGCTGAAGTAATCCTAAAAAGGCTATTAGTTGGCCAATATTAATTGTTTTATTTTGTAGAAGGAAAACGCCTTGAAATAATGCAAGAGTGGTTGCTAATCCTAATAGAAGAAGTGGATAGTAACGAGCTTGTAATTCACCGATCCTAACAGTATGTTTTTTATATTCTTCTATATTTTCATTAAAAGTTTTTCTCTCCTGATTTTCTTGACTAGCTCCTCGGACGACATGCATACCTGAGATTACTTCATTTAGTCTAGATGATATACGGCTAGCTGAATTTCGTTGAAGCCAAGATGCGTATTCGAGATCCTTGTTATATTTCCTAAGAAGGATAATATAGGCAATAACGAATAAAATAGGTATGATTGCCAATTGGGGATTAATACTATAAATAAAAATTATTGGGATGATAATACCAACAATTGATTGAAAAACCAAAGAAAATCCTGGATTAACCATGAAATATAATTGACGAACATCTTGTGCAGCTCGTTCCATTAAATCCCCTATCGCTTGCTGGTCATGGAATCGCATGCTTTTTCCGAGCATAGATTGATACATCTCGTCACGAGTATCTCTATCAATCCTATTGGCAACAATCTCAGTTGTTCCTTGAACTCCTAGGTCCATAATTGGTCCAATAAAGCCAAATATTAGAATCAAGACAGAATAAATAATTAATAGATTCAAATTAAAGGATTGAGGCTCAAGCAACAAATTTGCAATATAACCAATTAAGGTGGGAATAATAGATGAAAAAATTGCTGAAAGGAGTCCAAAAAGTAATGATAAACTCATCAAAAATTTATAATGTAGGACATGGGAAAAAATCCATCGAATAGGACGTGTGGTGTTAGTTTTTGTACCATATTGATTTTTAAATTGAAATTCTGTATTAGCTGTTACCAAAATTAACAAATTTCCTAAATATGCTTTTACTGATTAAATTGAAGTTAAACTTAGTCACATTGAGCAAATGAGACACAGTTTTTTTTCTTATAAAAGTAGTTGTGAGATGCAAAAAAGTAAAACAAGCATACAAACAATTTGATTGTTAGAAAAACGGAATTTTATGACTTTTAAAAAGATTTGATTGTGACATCTTCATTATAGTTTATTTTCAATTGGTATACGGACCAAACTTATTTCCTTTGCATATTTACGTAAACTTTCTGTATCGTCGATATCTCTGACTCCAGCAACTGATAATATGAAAGGAATCATCCTAGGGTTTCTCATAATATGAAATTTTAAAAATAACATTGTAACTATTAACAGCAATTTATTAGTAATTTTATTCTCGTAGTTGAATGTAGAAAAATTTTTGGAAATTGGAGAATATGATAACAATTATGCTCTAATTGATTAGGAATAACATTCATAATACCCTTTTATACGCCATTTAATTATTTAAAGCTATTTTTAGGATTAATTAGTGAAAATATAGATTTCTAAAGCTAAAAAATATTCAGGAAAAAATCAACAAATATAAAATTCGAAAAAAGAAAAACAAACTTGTCAAGTAAATTCAAAACCTAACTATTTTCCAAGTAGAATTTACTCAAAATATCTAATAAAAGAAAGGACCGCTGGTCTAGCCCGGTTATGACGTCTCGTTTACACCGAGAAGGTCCCCAGTTCAATTCTGGGGCGGTCCACCAAATTTTTAAAAAATATTATAGATTAGCAATAAATTCAGAGGATTTTGTTAATTTTCAAATAAATTTCACCTAACAAAAATTTTTTCAGATATTTGGTAAGATGATATTTTTCATTAAATCAATCAAAAATGAAAAAGAAATTATTTGAAATCTTTTTAAAATAAAATTTTTTCTTCACGTGTATGGAAAATTTCAAGATTGATGATTTATCAGTTGAAAATGTGGATAAAGCTGTGCAAGTCTTTGCAAAGGCTATGAATTCTTCTATTGATGCAGAGAAAAATATGAAGACCATGATTAAGTCCTTTTACCAATTTAAAAACTTCATTGGTATTGGCCTATTTAAAGAATCATCATTAGTTGGTTTCGGATCTCTTATTCGTATGCAAAGTAATACAGCATGGATTCCCTACGTTGGTGTTCATCCTGAATATCAAGGTTTAGGAGGTGGTAATTTAATTATGCAGAAGCTCCTAGATATTGCTCATCAACGTCAATGGCATACAGTTGAGCTTGTAGCTTCCAAAGCTGGTTTTCCTCTTTATCAAAAATTCGGTTTTCGGACTGATTATCAAGTTGCTAACTTTGAAATCAAAACTATTTATCATACTGGTGATCTTGAATCACTTACAATTACTGATATTCGACCACAAGATCCTATACCTGATTGGTTATTACAATTTGATAAGGAAAATGTTGGTGTGGATCGATCAAATATCTTTCAAGTTCATAATCTAGATAAAATAACTTTAATATTCAAAGAAAATCATGCTTATGGGTTTATTTATAGACAAAGGTTAGGCCCTATCATTAGTGATTCATTAGAAACTGCTCGTGCTATTATTTGTAAAGGATTTCTCCTTGGTGCGTCATTGATAGTTCTTCCTCTTCGAACTAACTTTCTTGATTTTTTCAAGGAGCATATAGAATTGAAAATGATACCTGAATCTGAAGGAACAAAAATGACTTTTGGTGATCCCATCAAACCCAATTTAGACCATCTTATTAGTCTTCGTTCAATGGCTTACGGTTAAATGCTTATTTTCTTGCATTTTTTTAGTATATTATTTCAAATTCTCCACTAGCTTTTTGATTAATTCTTTTAATTAGTCTAATCAGTAGGTTTTCTTCTTGCTTTGTTATTACAGGAAATTTATGATTAACAT
>DAHXPE010000224.1 GCA_027364495.1 Candidatus Heimdallarchaeota archaeon
GTTTTTCCACTTGGATGAACGATTTTTCCGGTCTGTTCGAGTTTTTCTAAAAAATCTGCATTTGCTAACTCAATTTCATAAGTTAAAATATCACATCTTTCTGAAACTTTCTTTATCGCATCAATATCTTTAAAATCAGCAGTAATTAATTCATCGCACACACTAGATGCAGGACATTCGTTTGTCGGGTCAATAACAATGACAAACATTCCAAGTCTTTTAGCTTCGATTGAAAGCATTTTACCAAGTTGACCCCCTCCGATAATACCAATTTTGGGTGCCTTGAAACCAAAATTATTCGAGCTTTTATTTTCCATTTTTGATGAAAATTCCAAATTTTCATTGAATAACCAATTGTTATCTGAATTTAATTTTAATTTTTGATTTATTTTTAATTTCATGTTAAACAAGAACAATATTTTTTAACTCGAAAATTACTTTTAAATTGCAATGAAGGATTACCATGCCTTGTTTCGTTCACGATTTGAAAAGTTAATTGAATAATGATAATCCGCGCAAGAACAAGGATACACCTGAGCATTTTACATTTTGAGTTCTGGCCTATGCATTATAAAATTATCAAAGAAAATTCAGATTATATGTTAGTATGGAAA
Source organism: Candidatus Heimdallarchaeota archaeon (assembly GCA_027364495.1). The sequence goes on from DAHXPE010000224.1 coordinate 615, forward strand.
GAAGCAAATTTACCTACAACCCCAACAAAGGCAAATCCTGAATGTTTAATAACTTATCTGGTAAAAGATTATCCTTTTCTAAAAAACGTTGAAGGATATGGAAAACCAGGAGAATACGGTCTTGTAAATAGATTAGATAATAAGACCTCAGGAATAATCATCGTTGCAAAAACAGATGAAAGTTTTAAAAAAATTTTAAAAAACTTTGATCAAACCAGAAAGACATATTTAGCCTATTGTTACGATTTAGGGACAGAAAAAACGGGAACTATTAATATACCAATTGCTCATCATCATTCAGATCCTAAACGAATGGTTTGGGTTTTAGAAAATGAATCAAGTCAAAAATTTAAATACAGGGGAAAAGTACAACACTGCGAAACTGAATTCTCAGTAATTAACAACGATGAAGCTGAAAAATTATGGTCATCTTATTTACCTTCAGAAATCAAATTTCCAACCGACTTTATAAAAAAAAATACTATTTCAAAATTTACTTGGATTAAATGTACAATAACAAAAGGAAAAAGGCATCAAATTAGAATTCATTTAAAATATGCTAAATACCCAGTTTTAGGAGATGAAATTTATTCTTCAAAGGACAAAAAAGACCCTAAACTTAATTATTATGCACTTTATGGAATTGGAATTGAAGGATTAGATTAATCAATTTAATCATCGACAATTTCTGAAAAACCTTTCCTACAATGAATTTATGTTATTTTAATCTAATTTTATATGATCCAGAAAATGAATAAATTTAGAAATTTTATAAATAAGCTAAATCTTCAAAAAATAAAAAATAGGTAATTTAAGATGGGCGCCTTCTAAATGTTTTTATTTAATTATTTGAATTAGAATTTCAAACTTTTGAATTCCTAAGCATTAATTAAATCAAAAATACAAAAAAAGAAATTTTAAAGTGCCTTCATATTATTTCTTTTAAGTTTTTAAATAATTGGTTGATTATTGCTAGAGCTGATTTTTTTTAATGGTAAGACCAAAAATTCTCATAATTAATTCTTGTTCTAAAAGTAAGAAGATATCTCATAACGAGCAGTCTACATGCAAAGATTTAACTTCAATAGAAAAAAGAGAATACCAAAAGATGAAATTTAAGGATATTTTAACACCTGCCGGAAAAATGTACACTGGACATCAAGCTCAAGCAATTCAGAGAGCTGTGGAATTATTAAAAAATAAACATGAAGTGGATTACTATATAATTTCAGCTGGATTTGGGTTTGTTCATGAATCAGATCAGCTTCCACCATATGAATGCTCATTTGCAAATTTAAAAAAGCAACAAATACGTGAGATGTCTTGTAATCTTAATATAGAATCAGATATTAAAAGAAAAATTGTCAAGTTATATGATGTAATTTATTTAGCTTTAGGAATAGATTATTTAACTGCCATTAACGACATTGGCTATTTAGAATCAAAGACTAATTTACTCATCCATTTCAATAGAAACTTAAAACCAAAGAAAAAATTATTTTATGTGAATGATGTATATTTAGTAAAAAATGTTTCTAAATTTAAGGAAAAAATTTTTACTACTTCTATTGGCGCTCAAATTGCATCAAAGGGAACAATATTAGAAAATTACGCATTAGAATTACAAGAAAATGATAACACTATCATTGACAATCCTTTCGATCGTTGGATTAGTAATAAATTCGAAAAAATGTCAATTCAAAATCCAATTTAGCAAAAAAAATTTAAAAGTATCGATTATGAAATGCTTACAATCAGATTTACCAACAACTCATTTTGGGGTCAAGGTTTGAGTACAGCAACAGAGAAAATTAATAAAGAAATTTCAGTAAAATCAAAGAAATTGGTTCAAGATGAGATTAAAAAGTTCTCAAATAAAGATATTAAAGCAATAACAGATTCATGTAATAAATTGCGTTCATTAGACAATAAAAAAAATGAATCAAGACGTGAATTTGTTAAAATTTTTGAAGAACACCATGATACTTATCGAATGGTAATAAACACCTTTAAAGAATTAACTTTGAACACAGTTAATAATGGCGACAGCAAAAAGACCATTTTGGCTTACTATGTCCAAATAATTAGAAATAGGCAGGAAGAAGTTGGTTTGTCGAAGAATTTGCTAAATGAAGTTAAATTTGGATTCATGAAATCAATAGTTAAATGGGTTGATTCACCAAGTGAGCTGGATAAAATTGTAAGTACCAAACATGTCGAAAAAAGTGAAATAAAAAAAGATTTTTCATCTGGTTCAACAGGTTTATCTTTAGAATTAATTAGTAAAAAGAAAACACCAAAATATTGGGAATTAAAGGTAAAATTAACGAATGCATCAAAATATCCTCTCCAAAATATCTTCCTTTCTTTTATTGACAATAAAAATAAAAAATTACAAATAATCGAAGCATCTGGAGAACTTATATCCATAGATACTCAAAAAAATATGGCTTTAATTCCGTTTATTGTTGCAAGCATGGATGAAAACATTCACAAGACAGTTGAATATTCTATTAAAGGTTCACTTGATGAAAATTTTGAAAATTTAACAGCAATTGAAGTTAAAATAGATAAT
>DAHXPE010000236.1 GCA_027364495.1 Candidatus Heimdallarchaeota archaeon
ATTTTCAAACAACTGTAGATTCCCTTATTTAATTCATTTGCTCTATTTAAATAACAAATATCAAGGTCAAAATTTTTTTATATGATTGCAATCCTGAAAAATGACCTAAAAAAACGAATGAAGGTAATAATCTTTCTTTAGCACCAATCCTTTCAGTCATCTCTCTAGCTTGGTGAACGTAACAAATAAATTTATTAAAATCATCATATCTTCCATAAATTACAGCATATAGAATAAAAATACGGCAATTAAAATAAGAATCATCAGCATTTTTTTGAAGATCTACTGCATATTTATTATTTTCAAGAGCTTGTTCCTTATAATTTTTTATAAATGCCATTCGAAAGCTTTCCTAGTAAAATAAAATCCTAAGATCTGTGCATCCTGTATTTTTTCTTCTTCAGAATTAACTATACAAGAAAATTTTTGATGTACGAATATAAAAATTTTAATGCTTTACCAAAACTTGCGTTACCATGGAAGATTCTTATCAATCATCAGATCAATCACCTTTATTTAAGGTAAAAGAACAATTACCTGACGATATGTTTTCATCAAAATTCTTATTTATTCTCATTACAGCTACGGGAATAGGAGTATTTATGGGGGCTTTAGATGGGTCAATTATAAATGTTAGCCTTCAACCTATGGGTGCTTTTTTCAAAGTTAGTCAAGGTGTAATATCCTGGGTAGCTATTATCTATCTAATCATAATGACAAGTTTTACAGCCATAGCAGGAAAAATTGGCGATAAATATAGTAATAAACTTGTTTTCCAAGTGGGAATGTTAATTTTTACAATAGGTTCCTTAATGAGTTCTCTTTCAACAACTTTCTCGATACTTATAATTAGCCGTATAATTCAGGCAATTGGATCTACAGGTCTAACAGCAAATGGAATTGCAATTATAACAAGATTTACAACTTCAAAAAATCGAGGCACAGCAATTGGCTGGAATAGTATTTTTGTTGCTATGGCTTTAACCTTAGGTCCGATATTAGGAGGTATTTTGACTTCAAGATTTGGCTGGCAAACTATTTTTATGATTAATATTCCAATTGGTATTATTGGACTTATATATGTCCAGTTTGCCATACCACCAACCCCTCCCAAAGATATAGGAAAAAAAATAGATTTAATTGGATCTGGATTATTTGGATTTGGATTAATTCTATTAATTGGTGGTCCATCGCTAATATCCATAATGTCTGTTCCAGCACCAACTGATACAGTTATTATTTATGTTATTGGAGCTGTTATTTCCTGTTTACTTGGAATTATTGTGTTAATTATCTTCTATTTTACTTCCAAAAGGAAAAACGACCCAATTATAGATCTTTCCTTATTTTCAGATCATACATTTGTCATTGGAATTATAACTGCCGCTCTCGTTTATGGTGTTATGGAAATGATTATTTTCCAGTTACCATTCCTAGTTATTAATATCAATAATTTCTCTGATGAACAAGCTGGATTTGTATTATTGGGCATACCTTTGGCTATGGCCTTAGTGGGTCCTATTTCAGGTCGATTATCTGACAAATATGATCCAAAATATTTAACAACCATAGGTACAGGAGTTTTAATTTTAGCAATGATTGGATTTGCTTTGGTCACAAATGCCACGTTCAATTGGTTTCTAATAATTCCATTAACTTTCTTTTTAGGAGCGAGTGTAGCCATCTTTTCATCACCTAATGGCAATTCCATTATGTCATCAGTTCCCAAAAATAGAATTGGTATGGTTGGTGGTTTCATTGGTATAGCTCGAACTTTGGGATTTTCCATGGGAATTGCAGTGTCTGCTATGCTTATGGTCCTGTTCCAACCATTCTTTATTCAATTATATGGTGGCTCAACAACTTCTGCGTCTAATTATATTCCAACTTACCAGACAATGGTCCTATTTGGAGCTTTATTCGCTATTATCTGTATATTCATCACTTATAAAACTCCAAAAATGATTAGAGCGGATTGACACGATTTTTGCTTTTTTTTTCTTTTTAGAGAATAAAACTTCATCCCTTGCCAGACGAAATATGGTTCCATCAAATCAATTTTGTTGAATTACGGAGGAAAAAGAAAATACTAAAAATTTCTTTTATTAGTATTTATAACTTAGCAAGTCTGTTAAAATCTTCCAAGAAAGAAGCTAGAACATTCGTTTTTTACTACACCACATAAAAACTTGTTAAAAGCTAAAACTTTAAAAGGCATTTCCCTTTCAATTTTAATTGAATGGAATAATGCATTCATTCAAATTTGATTGAATGTGAAAAAAAATCAAATTTACTTTTGTTAGATTTGACTGATAAAAAAATAATTACTCTTTAATAAAAAAAATAAAAAAAAATTGAACTTGAGTACAAGAAGCGATTAACTTGGCAAGAAGAATGAAAACTCCGAAATTGATGGGTGTTGAAAAGAAGATTTACAATGTAATTAGAGTAGAAAAAAAAGTGAAACCATTAAAAATTGTTGATTTAACGAATTTATCACCAAGATCTGTTAGACATGCTCTTAAAAAACTTGAAAATAAGGATTTAGTTTCAAAAAGTCCAGATTTTAGTGATTTACGTTCATCATTTTATTGTTTAATGGAAGCTAGTTAAAAATAGAAAAAATTTTATGAATTTATTAATTGGTTAGAACCTGTTGAAAAACTCAAAATGACCTCCATTTGATGAGTTGAAATTTGCTTCAGATTCATAATTTGAGGTTATCTAAAGATTATCATTAATTTGGAATCTGTAAAATTTTGGGGTTATTCAATGGTCTCTTTTATTCTTAAAAAATCTTAATACTGTTCAATCTGAGAAATCCTCTGAAAAGGATCAACTGACGGAACAAGGAATAATATCAAAATTCTATCCATTTATTCCAAAATTTAATCGACAAATTTTAATTAGAAAAATGATCAGGAATCCGTTTTATCTGAAAAAACAAGGTTGAATGATTGTGATTACCTCTGCAAGTCTTTTCACTAATAGTACCGGATGGGTCGCTGGATTTGGTGGTATGTTAACCATGAGCATAGCCCTAGGTAGGAAATCAAGTAAACAAATCAATGTTGATGGAAAAATTATTACTCAGCATTATTTACAAGTTACAATATCCATAGACCACGATATCATTAATGGAGCTCCAGCTGCACGATTTATTTCAACATTAGTAAAACATATAGAAACTGGATTTGGCTTAGATTTTAATTAAAATAGAAAATATGTTTAGTAAAGAAATACATAGGAAATTTCAGATCAATTATTTAAAAAATCATCTTTTTTGACCACAATTAGGACAAAACATCTGAACAGCGGTTAGTTGCTGTCCACAATTTGTACAATAAGTTATCGCTTGACTGTAATATTGTTGAACATCCGTTTTTTTAACTGGACCATATTCTAAATCTGGATGCACTAAATTGACATAACTTTGGCCATAAAAATTACCAAGCACTATACCTTCTATCTCAATCACCATCATAAGTAAAAAACTGATAACAAGGGCAAATAGAACTATTCCAGTTAATAAAGCTGTATAACCAGTTAAATGTAGTGTAAATATCACTATGACTATTACGAAAATAGAACCAAATAAAACTCCAATCAGGACAAATTCCAAAATGAAATTAACAATATAGATTAAGAGCATGGCGAGCAAGAAAAACTTAATTTTATTTGTCCAGCCTTTTAAAATATGAAATGATCTCTTAATTCCTTCAATATAACCCAAATCCTTTTCGATTAAAAGAACAGATGGGTATATCTCTAATGGTACTAAAAAGAATCCAATTATAATTGATGGAATAATTTCAATGTATAATAATAAAGGAAAAAGTGAAATTACGAGAGTGGTTCTATTTAGAACTAAAAATAGTAGACCTTCTAAAATCAGATTCAGGACAATTAATAACGAGAATGATATTAATCCACTAATTAAGGATCCGATAAAAACTCTACGTCTTGATTTTACTGTCTGATGGAGACTCTCAGTATATTTTGTTTCAGATTTTCTATATAATTCCGACACATGATAGGTTTTTGAGTGTATTAGCCAACTTATTACATAAACTAACCAGGAAAAAAATATCAGTAGAAATAATACCGCTAAAAGAATTGGCGGCCCCAATAAATTCAGGTTTTTCCCTTTATTTTCAAGAAATATAACGATTCCATAACCAATGCTAATGATAAATCCAAATAACATTAAGAATGGGACAATGAGATATCTAAAATCAGTTTTAACATATTCTTTGAGATTTTTCGATGTAAAGTCAATACTTTTTCTAAAATTATTTCCAAAATTGTATTCCATATTTTATTCACTACGAAGCAAATTAACTTTTTAATTTATAACTAAAGTGATTCAGGAAATTTTGAAAAATTGATTAGTACCTTCCTTCTAACGTCACCTTTTAACTTGAAATCAATTGACAATTCCTACTCGTTTTAATCTTTATTAAGCAAAACTACGTTGTTATTTTTTTTCATGTTCCTTCTGCAAAACTAGAGTATTTCAGGAAAAGTTAGAAGAGATTTATTTCAAGAAGTTATAACATATTTTCCTTAAAAATGTCATGATCCAATTAAACTATATTCAAAACAAAAAAAAAAAAAAATAATAGACAAAATGTCTACGAATGTGACTCTTCTATGCGTACTCGACTAAAAATGCCAAAATCCGTTATTACTGTACTCAACTACTCGGTGGTGATTGCCCATGTTATCTCCATGAGCATAGAGATAATTATAGGCGTTTGAAGAAGACCCACCGTTAGCTACGTAGAAGGCTAATAGTCCAGAAACGAATGGAACAGCTAAACTGGTACCAGAACCAATGATATATTCATCGTTGATATAGGTAGTTATGATGTTTTCACCAGGTGCATATAAATTAATGTATGGTGCGCTGTCAGTCCAATATGTAGGTTGGTCATGAATGTTAGAAGCACCAACTGCAATAACACCTGGATAAGCAGCAGGCCATGTAATCTCGTTAGTCTTTAAGTTACCGTCACCTTGGTTACCAGCTGCGGCAACAAGGATAACACCATGAGCTAAAGCAAAGTTAATAGCTGTTTGAACATAGGCAGGAGGCATTTCGCCTTGGGAATCTAGAGACATTGAGATAATGTTTGCATCATCTTTAGTACCGACAATACCATCAGGACCAGCTACAGCGGCATAAATACCATTGGCAAGCCATCTCCATTGACCTTGACCGTTAGCTCCGAGAACCTTAACGTTATAAAGGTAACAATTCCTTAGCAAAACCTGTTAACATAGCTATTTTAGATACTGGTATTGATGCAAACAATCCTGAACTAAAAGGACGCGTTGCATGGTCATATGATGCAACAGGTAATAATAATCCTGCTGATCAAGTTGGTCATGGAACTGCTGTTGCTGGTATAATCGGTGCTGCCTTCAATGGTTATGGTATCGCTGGTGTTGCTACTCATGCTACCCTTTATAACGTTAAGGTTCTCGGAGCTAACGGTCAAGGTCAATGGAGATGGCTTGCCAATGGTATTTATGCCGCTGTAGCTGGTCCTGATGGTATTGTCGGTACTAAAGATGAT
>DAHXPE010000108.1 GCA_027364495.1 Candidatus Heimdallarchaeota archaeon
GGAACAGCCAAAGATGGTAAAATTGAGCTTCAAGGAAATCATCTTTATGCTGTAAAGGACATTCTGATTGCTGAAGGATTTGCTGAAGACCAGATCGATGTAGACATGGCATCTCTTAAGGCAGTTGCTCGTAAAAATTAACTCTTTAGTGTAAGGTAAAGGAAGCAAATTGGGTTCAGTAGGTGTTCCATATTTTAAAAAAGTGCCACCTGCATCAAAAGCGAGCGTTTTCAAAAAATCACTTTAGGTTTTTGTGGATGTATGAATTAATTAAATAATTAATGAGAACTTTTTTTATTTGCTAGGTATATTTTATTAATTACGATATTTGTTCACTATTAGTATTTATTGGTAGAGAATTTATATTTCTTCATATAGTTCGGTGTCAAAATCAATTGTCTAGAACAGTTAAAAATGAATTTTATCAGTTTTTTCCTCCAGAACTTCATTTACATGTTGATCGTTTAAGTGATGAATCATTAACTTTATGGCGGGAGATAAGAAATAATGAGCAGTATTTTCATAATTCCTCTAATCCTTCTTTTTCTGATTTCTCTAATATTCTTAGTCGCGTTGTTGAAAAAAATTTAATAAACGACCCAGAATTTGTTTGGTTGGCAGCCAAAGCAGGAGTTATTACTGGTCAATTAAGTCGTGTTTTAGATTTTTCTTGGAAATTTAATCATCCAGGTTTGCGTGCACAAGCTGCAGTAGCCCTAGCTTTTAAAGGACAAACTAATGAAGCCTTGGAACTATTAAGGGCCGCTGAAAAAGAAGCCGAAATACTAGCTGCTCAAAATCCTAATGATTTAGAAATTCTCGTAGAAATTAACGGAAGTAGAGCTTTCACTTTGACTGTCTTAAAAAAATTTCAAGAAGCCATTGGCGAATATTTAAAAGCCAGTCAAGTTTCTGAACCTGAGACACGTTTGATTCAATGGTTACAACAAGCTCGTGTTAGGCATGCATATTCACTATTGAAATTAAGTTATACAACAGATGCTTTAACAGTCTATCAAAAAGTGCTTGATATTGCAAATGAAGCAAATGATCGTTTTTATAAAGCACAAGGTCTCAATGGAATAGGCCACTGCCTTGATAGAATTGGAAAGACAGACGAAGCACTTGAAATGTATTCAAAGGCTCTTGTAGAATCAGAATCAATACAAGCCATAAATATTACTTCAATAATTCTTAACCGCGTGGGAATGGCTACTGCTTGGAGAAAGAAAGAGCTTGATGAATCTATCGACTATTTCAGAAGAGCAATAGCTTCCGCACAAGAAGGTGGTAGCTCTTGGCTTGAATTTGGACCTATGGCAAATTTGGCTATTGTTAAAAAAATGAAAGGAGCTTATTTTGAAGCTGGAGAATTGTTCGAAGCTGTTAAGGATAGAACAATAAATACAGAATCTGGTGACTTGAATGATCAATTATTTGCTTATATGAACCTTGCAGATATTTACCAAGAACTTGGTGATGTTGAACGAGCTAATGAAAGCAAAAGAATAGCTCAGAATTTAGCAAAACAACTTAGAAACGACTCATCATGAAATTTTAACCTAAAATGGGATAGTTAGCTTCTTTGACATTCATTGGAAAATTTGCTGCTGTTGGTCAAGGGGGGTCTGGTAAAACAAGAACCGTGGCAGAAATTGCTAATTTTTTATATGATAAAAAAAATCTTTGGTCTGAAGAATCAAATTTGAGTGGTACTTTAACAGTAACTCCTTATTCTTTTACCTTTCAGTCTAATAAATCTAATTCAGACAATTATAAATTTATTATTGCAGACAATCCTGGCCAAAACTCACTCGAGATGGTACGACTGAGTGTAGCCAAAGCAGGCACGGATTATGCTGGAATAATTATTTTTGCAGATGCTATCAGCTGGAATTTCAGAGAAGTGGGAATATTACACGCAGAATCAATAGCTAAATATTTACATTCAAATGGCTTACCTGTTGCTTTCATTACCACCAAGGCAGATTTAATACTAAAATTTCAACAAAGCAATTTACTTAATGAAATCGTTTTCGTAATGGCCAATGCTATTGAAAATATTCAAGAAAATACTCTTGTTCCCTATTACAATCGCGTTAGGAATAGAGAAGAATCCTTTCACTTCCACTTAATTGATGGCTGGTTTCTATTTACTCAATTGGAACAGATTTTAATTAATGCTCTTGATCGAGAATTTTTTGATAATAGCACTGGATTTACCATTATGAATCGGAGACTTCTTGTTCGTTCTTTATTACTCGGTTTTTGCGATTATTATAGAAAAGAGTATCCAGAATACATTAAAAACTATCCGGCTTTTAATGCAATTGATAGTAATTTAATAAATTCCTTAAATTACCATAGACCATCTGCTTACGAAACTGAAACACCTTGGAATGTTCTCGCTGCACAATCAAGATCAGGAATTACATCTAAAAACGAAATTCCATTTAGAAAAGATGCTTTTGATGAAAGTAGTATTGAGTATGTCCTCAGGAATTTTTGTTTAGGTACACAATCACGTCATTATGAAACTGAAGGTAAGATGCGAGCACGTGCTTTTGAAAATGGATGGAAATTTGTTACCTCAGCTTACACTGATTCTGTTTCAAAAGCTGGTATGGAAAGAACCATTCAATGCATCCAAAAACTTGTCAATGAAGCTGAAAAAAAAAATGATTCAAAAAAGGAAGAAGAAAATAATGAATTAAATTTACATGAATTTTGAAGTATTTGTATCTATTTTACTCTTTTTCACGCTTATAAGAGTGTTTTAACTTCATCAATGCCTTTTTTAACACCAGTTAAAGATTTTTGCATTGCTTCTGTCTCATCAGGGGTAAGTTTTAATTCTAATACCTCTTCTACACCATTTTTACCTATTATCGCTGGTACACCTGCATAAATATCATTAAAGCCATATTTATTATCTACTAATGCAACTACTGGTAAAATTCTTCTCTCATTATAAATAACAGATTTAACCATTTGAGCAGTAGCCATACCAGGAGCAAAATAAGCTGATCCAGATTGGAGAAGTTTAACGATTTCACCACCACCTGTTTTGGTTCGCTCAACAATGGCATTGATTTTTTCTTTAGATAGGAAATGAGTTATTGGAACTCCACCAATTGTGGCATAGCTAATAATTGGTACCATTGCATCTCCGTGTCCACCTAATACCATTGCTTGAATGTCTTTTACAGAAACCTTGGCTTCCTGTGAGACAAATGCTTTAAATCTTGCTGTATCTAAAACACCAGCCATACCAAATACTTTATTAGGGGCAAAACCACTTAATTTCCATGCTGCATAAGTCATAACATCAACTGGATTAGCAACATAGATAACAACAGCATTCGGAGAATATTTTTTGATATTTGTCATAACATCTTTATTGACCTCAAAATTTTTCTTTAAAAGATCCATTCGATCCATGCCAGGTTTTCTAGGAAAACCAGCTGTGACGACTACAACATCAGAATTATTTAAATGCCCAGCATATTCATTGGAACCATAAATATTTGTATCTGATAATGTAATAGAATTTGATTGTTTAATATCCAAGCCTAATCCTTGAGGACGACCTTGAATAATATCAAAAAGAATTACTTCACTACCGACTTGTTCTCTTGCTAAAGTTTCACCGACAATTTGGCCGACAAAACCAGCACCGATAATACTTATTTTTGTCATTATTTTCAATAACTCCAATTTGTTTTATTAGGAAATAAATAAGTAAAATAATATTGACAAATAAGAAATTTATGCTTATATTTTTAAAAATACTCAAGGGGAATTTTTAAATTTAGGTAACCTTATTTTAGGTGTAACCTTTCATTATAATTTACTAAACCTCTATTAAGTAACGAATCGGCAATAAAGTCTTTTTATCTAGGTTTTCTCGAATTGCTACCCTTACTTTATAAAATAAACTCGCTAAATCCAAGTTACTCACTAGTAAAAAACTATTACCTATACTATTTTTGAATAATGAAACTGATTCTAATATTTCTTATTGATCTCAAAATGTTTCATAAGTTCATTACCTAATTCATTTCCTTCTTGCTCTAAATCTGGTAATAACTGATAATATCCTTCGTTCAATAATGAATAAGATTAGGCTATAATATCATTTACCTTGCTTGAAGTGTTTTTGATATATTTTTGCTGTTAAAGCAATTTTTGCTAATTATAAGGTTTTATCAAGAAAATTTAATTCCAGATTTGATCTAATATAATAATAAAATTTTTAAGATAGTTCAAGAGAAAATTCTTCATCGAAATTGATATTTGAATCTTATTCAATTAAATCTATCAGATTTTGGTACCCATTCTCCTTAAATAACAATTTAATTTTAGGAATTGAAATCATTTTAATTAGTTTCTCTTAATTTGTATTTGATAGTCCTCTAAAGAAAAATCTATAAAATAAATATCTCCTCCCCAAAAAAGTTTACTTTAATTAATATATTAATTGAAAAAAATCATTCACACTGGAGATAAGAAATTTTAGAGATTCCAGACCTCTTCTATATGCCAGAGTAATTCCTTTAAATCAGGTAAAGCCCATTGCCCCATATGACCAATTCTAAATGTCTTGTCTTTTATCTGACCATATCCATTTGAAATATATAAATTTCTTGGTTCTAGGCCTTTATTTAGATCACCAATGCTTTTATTTAATGTGTTTTCAATTGTTGACACAGTCACCGACTCATATCCTGGTTCCGGGAACATTTTCATGCCATGTTTTTTAGCCCAATCACGAGTATATTTTGCCATTTCCTCATGCCTTTTGGAAACATTTTTATGACCTTCAGCTAGCATTTTATCAAGTTGTACATCTAGTGCAAAAAGCAAAGAAACTGCAGGAGTTGATGGTGTTTGCTTTTTCTTCTTGCAATATTCAATTAATTCAACAAGATCGGTATATTGCCCACGGCCCTTAATTGTCTTAGCTTTTTCTACTGCTTCTGGGCTTACGAAAGCAATGGATAATCCAGGTGGTAATGAAAAACATTTTTGAGAGGATGTAAAAATCAAATCAGCTTTTTGTTTTTCAGGTAAAATAAAATCGCCACCAAGTGAACTTACGGCATCAATAGCATACATTATGTCTGGATGCTCAGTTTTAACTTTTTCACCTATTTCAGATGTAGGATTTCTCACACCAGTTGATGTTTCGTTATGAACGACTGTTAAACAGTCATATTTTCCTTTTCCTAATTGTTCAAGAATTAAATCAGGTTTTACTGCTTTTCCCCAGGTTACTTGTAGCTGATCAACCGGTTTATCACAGTCTTCTATCGTTGTAAACATTCGTTCTGAAAAAGAACCGCATGTGGTAGACAATGCTTTTTCTTTAATCAAATTTCTTGCTATTATGTCCATCCATATTGAGCCTGAGGCTGTATGAACATAAATACCATAATTGGTAATTTCAAAATATTTGGCTAATTTATCAAGAATACCAGAATAGAGTTTTGTGAATTCTGGTTCTCTATGGCCAATCATTGGTTGTGTTGGAGCTAAAAGGATTTCAGAATCAACTTCCGTTGGACCTGGAATCCACAATCTTTTGTGTGTCACGTCTTCATAACCTATTTGTGTCTAAGTTAATAAAATGGTCATAAATGCATTCTGAATAATAAGTCTTGACGTCCCTTTTTAAAATTCGTGAGAACAAAATGTAAAGTTTGCATTAGATCTTGCTTTAATTAAAATTCATATTATCAGAATTCTTTATATGATTAGTTAATGATATAAATTTATAGTGGTATGTTCATATGACGATCAGAGTTCTTGTTGCTAAACCTGGTTTAGATGGTCATGATCGCGGAGCTATTATTGTGGCTAAATATCTTCGGGATGAGGGTATGGAGGTTATTTATACTGGTTTAAGACAAACACCAGAAAAAATTATTGCAACGGCTATTCAAGAAGATGTTCAGGTTATTGGATTGAGTATTTTATCTGGAGCTCATAACACTTTATTCAAAGATTTACTTGCTTTAATGAAAGAAAATCACATGGAAGACGTCTTGGTAATTGCTGGTGGCATTATTCCAGATGAGGACAAAATTTATTGGGAAAAAAATGGAATTGACAGGGTTTTTGGCCCCGGAACTCCAATGAATGATATAAGCACATTTATTAAAAGTAAATTACCCCAATTAGCTTAGGTAAGTTGGGAATACTCGTTCTCCGTTCTTAATAAATTAAAAAAAAAATTTTTGTTGTTAATTAAGACAGTTTAACGAGCAGGAAATCAAATTGAGATGCTTTACATATAATTATCAATATAAATTCAAATAAAATTAATAATCCCTAGTAAAAAAAAAT
>DAHXPE010000261.1 GCA_027364495.1 Candidatus Heimdallarchaeota archaeon
CAGTAATAAATGGTGCGATGGCATTAACATTTATAGAATGTGAGGTATTACTTCCAGGTACCACACCATGTTTAACTGTTAAAGATAAGCCCTTAATGATTTCGGTACCATTGCTTTCTAGTACTACATGTAGGTCTTTAAAAACTAAAAAATCAGTATTTTCTGTGCTCATAGTTAAAACTTCAATTAAGGAGTTTAGGTTGTATTTTTTTTATTTGTTTAAGTATCAATTTTTCCCTTTTTTAAGTTAACAATTGTTAAAAAAATTGAATAAACGTTCTGTTTGATTATTCCTTTATTAACTAATTAATGGTTTGATTAAAAAGCAATCATGGTAATTAATGTTTGGTTTTGAATTTTCCATATTTTTGCCATAATTCTTTGTATTCATCAGCATTATAAGACGTTCGACAGAAAGGTTCTGAGCATCTACTATTTCTCAATACTGGACCATTACTAAATTCATAAGTATTAAGGTCATACCTTATTATATACCCTGTGCCTATCTTTGCCTTTATCTCTTCTTCTTGGTTCAGAACTAATAATTTAGTGGCTTCAGCTACCATTATTCCTCCTACAACTGATGTAAACGTTGATATTGCTGGGAACTTTGGTAGTACTTCAATGAAAAATTCATCACAGCTTTTTATTACTTGTGTTTTTATTAATTTTTCTTTATAATTTTCCGACCAGAGACAAGTTAAACATGCTGTGGTACCTGGAAGTAATACCTCACATTCTATAAATGTTAATGCCATCGCACCATTTATTACTGGAATATTTTTACCCTCCATGGTAAGCGTTAACATTTTTGCATTTATTAGCATCCTAGCGTAGTCATTATCCACCCCTACAATCACTAAATCCAGGTTCTTCCATACTTCCTCTGGTGCTTCTTCTATTCGACATTTGTAAGGAATAATTTGCAGACTTGACATTTCTCCTACTCTTTGCTTTACTGCATCTACTTTATAGAGTATATTATGGTCTGATTCTCGAAAGAACACACATCTGTTGACATTACTTTTATTAACTTTATCAAAATCTACTAATCTTACCTCTTTGATTCCTAATAATGCAAGGTTTTTTATCACTTCGTTCCCTATTGCCCCCGCTCCTACAACTAAAATTTTACTATTTTGTAGTTTTTCAAACTCTTCCTTACCAAAAAACCTTGTTGTTCGATCATCTCGATCTTCATCAAAATAATTAATTTTAATTTCAGTATTATCCATAATTACATTCTCGTTTATTTTTTGCAATCCATCAATTGCTAACTAAAAAAATCTTTGATATTATTTCTTTTCTTTGATGATTTCTTATCCCTAAAATCTTCTATTTTTGGAGGCTTATAGGGATCGTCTGTTGAATCACTTTCAGCTATTTTATAATACTCATTTAGTCCATTATATTTTTCCATTTTATTGAATTCTGATTTTATTGATGAATACTCAATCCATGGAACATGTTGTAAAATTTTTTCTTTATTTTCATTAGATATAATTTTAAAAACTTTAAAATACGGTGGTGAAGGCACTGGGTCAATTAAAATAAAAACATTTCCAAATGCATCGTAAGGAAAGTTCAAAAATGAATCCAAGTCCGTAGATGAAAAATGTGGTTCAAATCCAAATGGATGACTGTGAACTACACCAACTATTTTAGGTATTGAAGGATTTTTTTCTCTTTCTTTACCAAATTTGTCATCTAAAAATAAATTCGCCTGCTGCAATCCTTCTGTGGTAAAATTAGCTGAAATATGTGTACTTTCAACACTCCCTGTTACCCAATCTAAAATTTTAGTAAATTCTGTTTTATCATCCCCTTTATAAACTGTTTTGATTCCTAATAAAAATGCTAAGGCTTCTTTGGGATAAGTATCTTTGCAAAAGTCTAATATTTCAATTAAAACTCGACTATTAATATAAACAGGATAGATTAACCCCTCATCAGTTGATTTGACAATATTTTTATCTATATTTGACCTAAACATATTTGAATCAATCATTATTGGAGATATTTAATTAATTTAAGAAGCTACCAATACTAATTTTTATTTTGTTTATGGTATATAATCAAAAATGGACGTTTGAATTAAATCATTTACTTTAAAATTTGAAGCTTTAATTCCAAGGAGTCTGTATCTTCTTTCATCTTCTAGCA
>DAHXPE010000263.1 GCA_027364495.1 Candidatus Heimdallarchaeota archaeon
CAATTCAATATTCTCTCTACGTTGAAGTATTTTATTATATACATCACGATAATCCATTACCAGCGCCGTAACAGTTTTAATATTACTGAATTTAAGAGCTATAACTCTTCTTAGACCTTCAACAACGAAATAATCATTTTCCGTAATTTTTGCTAAAATAATATTGGAAGGTAAAATAACATTCTCATTATTATTTGGATTGTTTTGAACCCATTGCCAAACTTTACGGAATCTTTTGTTGACAAACTCACGCTTAGGGTGAAAATCAGAATCAATTAAGTGATAATCAGAAATTGTACCTTTAATCTTATTTAAATTAATAGTTTCTTTTATAAAGGTGGATTTTTCATTGAATTGAATTCTAATATTAAAAGGTGGTTGTAAACCGTGACCAGATTCTGCAATAGGAATTACTGGTGGAAATTTTTTCAACTCTTCTTCTGAATTAATATCATTTATTTTACCTAAATTAGAAATACCTTTGGATGATTCAACATCAGCAATTTCGCTTTTAATTGCCTTCACTCTTTCATATTTTGAATTTTTTTTAATATTTAAAGTCATTTAATATCATCAATAAATCATCGACGAAAAATAACCTTTATTTAGGGAATAAAGATTTTTTTAATCGAGATCAAACTATTTCATGCATTAATACTTCTTATTTTAATTTAAACTTACAAATATTATTAAGAATAATTCCAGTTTAATCATATAGCTTTTCTTTTTCCCAATTATAGTAGGTTTTTTTTTTTTAAATATCTTTTGATAGTCATAAACTTTTTTTAGTAGAATAAATATTTTAATTTAAGAATTCGACATGTTTTGGTCTTGAATAAAACCAAATATGCGTTAAAAGTCAGGAATTAACTAAAAGTTTGCTAATTAATTCTTGGTTGATTAAGAATAAATAAATTTTTATTTTACAATTCTTAATCTCAAAATAATCTCATTTAACTGTATTATAAATTAAAATTATAAGTAAATTTCTAGTTTATAGGTGTCATTCAAATTTTAATGTGCAAAAAAATCATTTTAATGAAAAAAAGATTATTTTTAAGATCCAATTTCTTCAGACCAAGTAAGTTCTCCTTTTACTTTAGGTGCAATATCGAAAAGTTTTTTCCTCACTTCTTCTATGCTTGAATTATGTGAAAAAAGAGCTATGGATCTTTTATGAATGGTTCTTATTTCTCCATTTGGTTTTTCTTGGTATACTGCACCAAAAAAGTAATCAACATCCTCTGGAAGTTTTGGAATCTCAATTACTGAATCTTTAATTGGATTATTAGATAAGAATCCTTTGGGAACTAAATATAATGACATAGTAGATTCTCCAGTTTTAAATGAAGGTGTTCCCATGTTATTTTGAGTCATGTTGTAAAATAAATCTACAGGATTATCCTTTAATAAATATAAAACATTTAATGCTTCTGGATCACCAAATCGACAGTTATATTCAATAAGTTTAATGTCATTTTCGGTTTTAATAAACTGGCCATACAAAATACCTTGGTACATGACGCCGTATTCTTCATACATAGCTCGAAATGAATTACGGATGATGTTTCTTGCATGTTCAATATCATTTTTAGTAATGCCAGGATAATCATGGCTAGGAGCACTAACTGAACCTAAACTATGTCTGATAGTTGGTGTTCGGTAATCATGGACTAGAGGCATAGGTTCAATACGCGATCCATCACAAAAAGCTTGTACCGTAAATTCTGTTCCTTTTAGATATTCCTCAACAATAAATTGTTTATCTTCCTGAAGGATTTCTTTGGCATAGTTAATAATTTCATCATGTGATTGTAGATGAATACCTTGAATTTTAACTCCAATTCCACCAGTCAACCCATCAGGTTTAATAACTACTCTATCAATTAATTTAAGAGCAACCTCGAGTTCTTCAATTGACTTACAAACATAATAGTGGGGATTGGCATCAGGTTGGTGACGATCAACGAGTTTTCGAGCAAAAATTTTTGATGTTTCAAGTTGTGCTGCGGCTCTGGATGGTCCCACGACACCTATATGAAGAGTTTGCAGATAATCAGACATTCCAAGAGCTAATGGCTTTTCTGGGCCAATAACAGCAAAATCAACATCAAATTGGAGGAGATTGTCAAAATCAGTGAAGTTACCAATGACATATTTTTTAGATAATTTTGCGATACCTGGGTTCATGTGTTTCATAAAAGAATATAGTTCTGCCCCACCATCGACCAAATACTTAGCTAGTGCATGTTCACGTGCGCCGTTCCCGACCAATAGTACTTTCATTAAAATCTCCAATTAAAAGTTGTTAATTAACCATTATAATGCTTTATATAACTTAGATTTAGATAATTTAAAAGATTGATTATTATTTTTACTAAATTAGTCTTAATTTTAAAATTTATTTTTTTATTTAAAGGATTCTACAATGTCCTGACAAATTTTTTGAGTTTGATTTCTGGTAATTGGATGTTCTAAAATTTTATAGATTTCTTCATATTTTTCTGATAATTTTTTGTAAAATAGACCAATAGGTATTTTATCACCCCATTCTAGTCCTTTACTAAAAGCTGCTGCAACATCAGACGTATTATGACCCGTTTCATTAAGATTATACACTCGTTCCTTAAACCAGGGGTATGTATTTAACCGATTAAAAGTAACACAAGGACTTAGGACATCAATAAATGCAAAACCAGGGAAATTTATACCGTCTTGTATTAATTCTTCTAATTGATGAGTCCTTCCGGAGAATCCGCGTGCGACAAAATTAGCCCCAGCTCCTAATGCCAATGTTATTGGATTAATCGGGTTATCAAGGACTCCAGGTTCTGGAGTTGTAACAGTTATATGATGAAGTGAAGTGGTTGGAGATGGTTGACCCAAAGTTAAACCGTAGATCTGATTATTCATAACCAAATAGGTCAGATCAATATCTCGTCTAATGGTTTGAATGAAATGATTAAGACCAATTCCATACCCATCACCATCACCACCAACAGCAATGACTTTTAAGTCAGGATTCACAGATTTAATTGCTAATGCTGCTGGTAATGCACGTCCATGTACAGTATGGTATCCATAAGCTGTAGCAAAATGTGGGAAATTTGAACTACAACCTATTCCTGAAACAATAACAACATCATGAGGGTCAAAACCAAGTTTTTCTAGGGTCTTGACTGTAGATGCCAATAACCCATAATCTCCACAACCTGGACACCAATTTGGTGAAACACTACCTTTGAAGGACATAGCTTCAGTCACTTGACTAGTCATTAAAACCAAACCTCCTGTTCAATAACTCTTTTCCTTTCTTTTATGATATTTTTAATTTTTTCTTCTATAATTACTTCTAATCTTGGAATAATTTCATTAGCAGTCGGAGTTTCTCCACTCATTATATGAATATTTGAAAAAGGTCTCCAGTTAGTATGAATAAATAATAATTGTTCAAATTGACTGGTATGATTAACTTCAAGCATAATTCCAGTTTTTATTTTTTTCAATTCTGGAATAATTTTGTTAACAGGTAATGGATACAAATCCTTGAATGATAAAACATTCCAGGTTGCTTTTGATGTATTATTTAGTCTTAAAACAGTTTCACGACATGCTGGTTCAGTTGAACCCCAACAAAGAATAGTAAAATCTGCATTATCAGGACCAAACCATCTTGGTACATCCATTTCAGATCTAATAAAGGACATTTTCTTGAATCGTTTTTCAATCATTTGTTCATGAATGATACCTGATGATGGAAGGCCACATCGATTACCTGAGAGCGAATGTGATTCTTCATCATGTTCTGCACCAACCAATACATGAATTGCTCCTTTAGTTCCAGGGAAAGCTCTCGGAGAAACGCCATTATCGGTCAATTTAAATCTTTTAAATGTTGGATCTTCTTTTGTTGGACCAGTCCAAATTTTTCCTCTTTCAATTGGAACTTGGAAGTTAAATGGAGGAATAGAAACAATATCTTCACTAAGACCAAAATCAATCAGTAAAATAACGGGTACTTGGTATTTATCAGCAATATTGAACGCTTTTATAGTCGATGTAAAACACTCTTCGACATTTCTTGGAGCTATTACACATCTGGGAAATTCACCATGACCAGCATAGATAACAGAATTCAAATCTGCTTGTTCCATTTTGGTGGGTATACCAGTGGACGGTCCAGCACGTTGGCTGATAATAATGACAACTGGCATTTCAGTCATACCAGCAAATCCTAATCCTTCAACCATTAAACTGAAACCAGGGCCTGATGTCGCTGTCATAGCTCGTACACCAGTCCAAGATGCTGCAGTAATGCTAATTATGGCAGAAATTTCATCTTCAAGTTGCTTAACTATAATACCAAATTTTTGAGCATTTTGGGATAAATATTTTAGAATACTTGAAGCGGGAGTAATGGGATATTGAGCAAGAAATCCCAAACCACTAGCAACAGCCCCTACTGCCACAGCTTCGTTTCCTGATATAATTATTTGATTATTCTTAGGCAATTGACCTTCTTGTAGATGAATTTTACTTTGAAGAACATTATAATATTTTTTAATATAGTCCTTTCCAGACTGCAAAGCTTGAATATTGATATCAATAACTTTGCTTTTATCAGCGAAATTTTTTTGTAGTACTTCAATATAAGGTTCATTGCTTAAATTCAATAATTCTATGATTATGCCTATAACTATCGTATTTTTGAGAATCATAAGTTTAGGATCAATTTCTTTGACTAAAGAATTGAAGGGAATGTTTAAAACAGCTATTTCTTTAGATTTTATGGCATCTGAATATTCTTCGATAGTATCAGTGTCACTATTAATTATTAAAATGCCTTTTTTCTTCAAATCACGTAAATGAACATCAAGAGACTGATTGTTGAAAGCTATGAGAATATCGCACGTACGATCAAAATACTCAAATTTTGTTGAAGAGAATTCAGTATGATACCAGATATGACCACCTCTGATTGTGGATTGAGTTCCTGGAAAACCAATACTAAAGTAACCAAGTTTATTTAAATATTTAGAAAAAAGTACTCCAGTAGCCTGAAGACCATCACCTGCAATACCTCCCCAACGAATTCCAATACGTTCAATATTAGAGGGTATTATTTTAAATACAGAAAAAGTTGAATCAAAAGTCATACTTGTCACTTAGCCAATTTTGAAAAAGTTAAATAAAATTTTTAGTTTAATTTGAATCCTTTTTTTTAATGTTATACAAATGTTTGAGTTAATGTCATCCTAATAAATGTAAAAAATTAACAAATTAAAAGCCTTTAGATAGCATGAAAGATTATAATGGACAGAAAAATTTTTTAATGCTTATAGTATACACAAAATTTTTTTAATGCTTAAAATTATAGTGAATTTTTCAAAATTGGCTAAGTGACAAGTATGACTTTTGATTCAACTTT
>DAHXPE010000275.1 GCA_027364495.1 Candidatus Heimdallarchaeota archaeon
GGCTACTTCTTTATCTCCTGGATAAATTACAAATAAATACGCAAACACAAATGTAATTGCAATCACAGAAAGACTAAATATCCATGATAAGACATTCATTTGATCTCGTAAGATTGGTTGTTTAATATTTCCAAGAACATTATTTACAGGAGAATAAAAATATCGTAATAATTTCTTTGCTACGTTAGACCGATTATTCTCAGCATTTTTCAAAGAAATTATATTAGATTGTCTCTGGATAAAATTTTTTCTACTCAATGCAAATAAAGAAACGAAAATAAAAATTGTGCAAATCAGAAGAATTTCTGCAACTACATCGATAGGTAAAGTATTTCCAAGGGAATTTTTAATAATATTTACTCGGTAAATTATGCTCAAATCAGCAAAGCTACCAATATCAGCAGAATTAGTTATTATGCCAATAATAAGTGAAAAAACGAAATATAATCCTCCGATGGCATATGCAAACGATCGTGAGAAAAAAAGGATTCCTCCTAACCCTGTAAGCAATGCAAAAAATACAGCAATACTAATAGCAAGTATAAACAATGTATTAACATTAGGTAATGAATCTAAAGCATTATTCCTAGATAAATCATAAAGAATTATAAGATAGCTAGGTAAAATTAATAAAAATAATAAACCTATGACCAAAACAACATTTTCTACGTAGTAGCTATAAATTGCTTTCTTTTGAGTCAATAATAATTCTTTTCCATCTCGTTCCTTAAACGGCAATATTTTTGCTCCAAAACTTATAGCAAAGAGAGGCATATAATATTGGATAAATAAAGCTGAACCTAATAAAATCCATAGAAGATAAGATGGATTTTGCAAATTTATAGTGCCTATTAATACGTCTAATACGTCAATGTATGTTCTCAATCCTTCCTCACCAGGATAGATTCCTTGAAACATTATAACCATTGCACTTAAGATTATCAATGAAAGGAAAAACTCGAGACGATATCTAATTGAGTGAAGATAAAACCTTTTAAGTACTTTAAACATTAAAATACCTCCGATTACCTGTTTTTATAAAATTGCAAAAAGTATTCTTCTAAACTCGCTGGTGGAAACGATAAATCTAATGGTTCCATAGGTAATAAGGCTTCAAGACATAAATGAATCGGTTTAGATGGAGGTATTATAATATCATAAGTTTTAGTTTGTTCTGATTTGTGATGAATTATTAAATCAATAGATTCTAATATACCAATATTAGGTTTGTTTAGTTTCACCTTGAGTAATCTGGGAATACTATTATTCAAGCTATCAATATCCTCAATATTTACTAATTGACCATCTCTGACAATACCAACGCGATCGCATATCTTTTGCACTTCAGAAAGGTTATGACTTGAAAAAAATACGGTTTTCCCTCTTTTTTTTGCATCTAATAATAAATCATAAACAACATTTTGTAAAAGAGGATCTAATCCTGATGTAGGTTCGTCTAAAATTAATACGTCTGGATCATGCATCAAAGCACTAATAATTCCAACTTTTTGTTTATTTCCTTTTGATAATTCACCAATTTTTTTATTAATTGGTAGTTGAAATAAATTTACAAGTTTGGAACGAAGAATGGATGGCCTGATCCTCATAGATTCAATATAATCCAAAAAATCTTTCACATAGAAATATTCGGGTAGATATAATTCACCTGGTATATAACCAATATTGTCTCTCATTCTCGCATTTTGTCTTGTTACCTTGTCACCATCGATCCAGATTTCACCTTCAGTAGGTAATAAAATAGAAAGAATACAACGAATAGTGGTTGTTTTTCCTGCTCCATTTGGTCCAAGAAAACCAAATATTTCACCTTCTTTTATAGAAATGGAAAGATTTTCAATTCCTCGGGTTTTCCCATAATATTTTGTCAGATTGACAATTTTAATTTTATCCGTCATTTTAATTCTGTCCAAAAATATTAATTGCAATATTTGTGCAATTTGCAACAGCAAAATTATTTGTGCAATGTTATTTTTAAAGTTTTCTAATAATTCCGTTTCTAAAAATGTATATAATCATAGAAAGCAGTATTCTTTACACTCATATTGGAAACGTTGGCCACATCAGTTCCAGTATTTTCCTTTTTAGAATTATAGATATACAGTAAATTAAATTTTTCTTATAACATCGTTTTTTTTTACTTTTCCTGGTTTTAATACTTTGGTATAAATTCCTCTTAAGCAAAGACCCATTTTTTCGGGTGCATTAATGAATTTTAATGTATTTTTTTCATATCATGCTGAAAATTTAGAAGGGCCTGTATGATATACTTCACTGATTTTAAAATAACCTCGCAATTAGAACCCAAACAATTTTTTTGTCCGATTGGTAAATTCTGCTTACTATAATCCAGATTCACAAAAAGTTGATCTCCTGCCACGCTCCAACTTTCTTTAGCACCTGCAATCAATTCGATTATTTTATTATTTATCAAAGAATTATTTGGGGTTTTTTGAGCCGAATGGTATTTTTCAATTTTTCTTTATTCCATCTGTCTCCCAGCAAGCCTTTTTCAATTGTTATTTTATCTTTGGCAAAGATCTTCCTTTCATTTACGAAGATCTTGCTATTATTAGATCAACTGAACCAAAATTTTAAATAATTTTTTTAAAGAAGGAAAATTTATACTTTAATATTTCAATAGTTAAAGCTCCTTTATATTTTTTATCATTTAATCAGATATTGGTCCCTTTTTAATTCTCTCTAGTATTTCTGCTTCTGGATTTTTCTTTTCCATCATCTCCCACATTCCCTCTATCCACCAGGTTCCTCCAGCTTTTTCAAACTCCAAGATATTCTCTTTATTTACTTTAAAATCTTCTGGCAAATGTTCTTTAGGAATTATAATATCAAATGGCTTTTTGCCATATTTTTCAATTGACATTCGTTTAATTTCCCTGACATCCTCTACATTTAATGTCTCATTTTTTCGTTTTTTCTGTAATGTAGGTAGAATTCCGTCATATTTAAAAGCTCGATTCATAGATTTATTATATCCTAAGGCACCGACGACCCAAATAGGAATTCTTGGCCTTTGTAGTGTTGGAGGAGGCAAAAGGAAATCATATTCGTCGATAATATAATGCTTTCCTGTAAAACTGAATGGTTTTCCTTGCCAAAATTTATCTAAAAGTACAAGACCCTCATCTAATAATTCTGCTCTAATTTTACGATCTTGAATTTCGCCCATACTTAGCCATGCTTTATCTAACGCCCCTAGACCAACTGCAACAATAATTCTTCCACCTGATAGATTATCAAGTGTAGCAGACTCACTAGCTAATTTCCAAGGATTTA
This sequence comes from Candidatus Heimdallarchaeota archaeon, assembly GCA_027364495.1. The sequence goes on from DAHXPE010000275.1 coordinate 3,316, forward strand.
GCCTAGGCAATGGAGATAATATTGTGCCCAATTTGATTTTTTTAGTTCTCAATGCACAAGCTGTAAGCGAGACCCATGCATCAATTCCCCAAACAGGTTCCCATGTAAAAAAACCATCCCAACCAGCTTTCTCTGCAATTTCGGAGGCATAAGCAACGGCTTTTGCGTCTCCTAAAGGATAAACAAATCCAAATTTCATGGTTTAATCAAATTTTATTTAATACTAACAGATATTATTAAAATTTGGATTAATTAAATATTTTTAGTATTAGCCTAGTCAAATTGAAAAACTATCTAATCAAAATTACTTAATCAGTTATAAAGCAAAAGAAAAAAAGTTGATTGAATGTTGAATAATGATTGATATTTTTGTTTAAGACAAAATGGTTCCATTCCTGCACCGGGTGATGCGGTTTATCGTGATAATCTTGTATATGCAGATCATACATTCATTCATCCAGAATAGAATTATTTAGGAGAATTTTATGTACAAACAAGAAGATATGTTCACCATTGGGCTGGCTTAAGAGATATTGAAGCTTTTTCAATAGGATTATTAATTACACTTCTGAATAAAGCCTAAAAATTAGTATTAAAATCTGAACACACGTATTTGGTCTATTATTAAGAAATTACACCATATTTACGCATCGTATTAACAGCTCGCTATCCAGATATCCCTGAAGAATATATTCGTAGCAATAATTTAAATGACCACGCACTCCACGAGAAGAGGAAAGGAGATAAAGGATCAATGTACTAAAATTCGAGAAACGGTACAATCAGGATTTTGAAAAGATAATTAAGTCAAATTTTATGGTCTTTTACGACTAACTTGAAAAATTATCATAATATTTCCTTCAGCAATTCGAGTGCCAGTTCGTTTGAGATAAATCTCAGGTTGATGATCAAATAAAGGTATTCCAGTACCTGAAAAAACTGGGGCAATGGTAAAACGAAGTTCATCAATCAAATCATGGTCTAATAAATCTTGCCAAAGAGTTTTACTACCAATTATAGCTATATTTTTGGTAGATCTTTGTTTTAAGTTAGTTATAGTCTGGTAAACATCTTTACGTTTTATTATCTTGGTATTATCTTGAGGTAAGAACTTTTCGGGTATTAAAGAATCCGAAATAACTATTTTTTCAACAGAGGCTATGGAGAGTGCGATTTCCCGTTCAAGAAATTCAGTTTTAGGGTCATTTGCTATTTTTGTCCAATTAACATTAAACTTATCAAGATAAGTCTTTTTACCTAATAATAAAACAAAAGAAGAACGTAACAATTCAATATTGAAATAATGGAAACTCATATCATTTTCATAATCAGGATGGTGAAATTTCCATATTGCATCCACCTGCTCTTCTGGACCTGCATAATAACCATCAAGGGACATAAGATTATGTACAATTACTTTGCTCATTGAGATTCACAACATTTATAACTAAGATTTTCAATTTAGAAAATAGTTTTTTAAGTAATGACAGATAGTAAAAACTAAATAATTATGTTATCACTGATCTAAAAAGATGTTTTTAAAATTACAAACTAATTTAATCCTAAATTCATTATATTTTTTCATTGTGCAACGTTTTTTAAATTAGTAGGAGAAGTAAAGTATACCGTTTCTAAAAGTGTATATTTACATAGATAATAATTCTACCTACAGTACTTTCCCTAAGGTAAACCAATCGTTTTCAATAGAATACAATAAAATTTCTAGAACTTATTATAACTTTATATTCAAAAACATGAAAATTTCATAAAGTTATCTAGATCTTCCTTTGAAACCCAATAATTTTTCAGGAGTAATCTTATAAAGGACTCTTTGAGTATTAGGTCCCTCATATTTATTACTTCCAGTATATTTAAAAGCGACAAGATTTATGTGTTCATTACCTTCTTTTTCTGATCTTGACAACACTTTTCCTTTCATAATTATAACACTAACTTTATTATTTGGATCCTCCATTGAAATAGCAACGTTAGGGTTCCGCAATAAATTTTTATCTTTCTGGCTACCTACGAAAGTATTAATTAAAATGAAATTTTTATCATAATCGATCCATGTGGGAGCAAAGTGAGGTGAACCATCTTTTAGAACGGTAGCTACGTGAGCCATAGGTTTTAAATCAATAAACTTTTTTAATTTTTCTAAATCAGAATTATTTAACATTTAAAAACCTCAATAAAAAATAAATTTTTTTAACTGAGCTTTTTCCCTCATATTTGTTTTTAAAATTATCCAAAATTTGTAAGAAGTTCTGATTGGAACTGTAAATGTCAACAGGCTGAAGTGATCAATTATATTTTTTAATTAATTGGGAATTTATCACCAAGTTTTTCGAACAGTTCTTTATACCTATGCCTAATAGTAACCTCCGTAACATGGCCTGCTTGAGCTACTAAACGCTGATTTCTTTTTTCATTATTCAAAATACCAGCTAAATAAAGAGCAGCTGATGCCAGTCCACTCGGGTCCTTTCCAATTGATAATTTTTTTTCCATTGCTTCATTAATTATTTGTATGGCTAATCGTTGGGCAACGGTAGACATTGCAAGCTCTGTTCCTAATCTTATTAAAAGATCAGTTGGTCGAGTAGCGGGGATTTTATAATGCATTCTGTTAATAAGCAATCTATAACATTGGCCAAGACGTTTTTTGGATATTTGAGTAGCATCTGATACTTCATCTAATGTTCGTGGAACCCTTCTAACACGAGCTGAAGCATAAACTGAAGCTGCAATCATGGAATCTATTGGATATCCTTTAATCATACCTGCTTGAAAAGATTTCTTATAGAGTTGTCCAGCTGTTTCTTTTACTATTTTAGGAACTTCTAATTGAGAGCAGATGCGATCTAATTCGCGATTTGCTTTATTAAGGTTTCTATCCTTCGATTCTTGTTCCTTAATTCTCATTTGCCATCTTCTCATACGATAAAAGTGCGATTGCATCTCAGATGAAATTGGTTGCCCCAAAGCATCTTTGTTTTGTATGCTAATATAAGTACTGAGGTCATTTATAAGAGAATAAGATGGAACTTCTGCTCGAGCACGTTTTTGGAATTCATCCTGGTTATAAGCTCTCCATTCTGAGCCAACATCTATCATCCTATCTTCAATAACCAAACCGCATTGACTGCAAATCTTTTCACCTCTGTTTTCATCAGTAATGATATTATTTGATCCACAATTTGTGCATTCACATTGATCTTCTATTTCATCCTGTATGCCAGAGATTTTTAATAAAGCATTTGAAATATTTTTCACTCCTTTTCATTAAGGAAAAGAATATATCTTTTCATTAAATAAAGTGTTCTTTTAGCTATTTTGGCGTTTTGGAAAAACTGCCTTAATTAATCAATAATACAGCTAAAATGAGAAAGGGATTCTGATTCTTATTCAAAATAGCTAATTAATGAGAAAATATCCAATGTAAATCATATAATAAAAGATTTAAAATTTTTTAGTTAATCATATATTTATTTATTAATTTACACTAAATATTGGTGAAAAAACTTTAACGTTAATAAAGATAATGTTACATCAATTAAAATGCGTTAAAATTTCTTTAAATAAGTTGTACATGAAATTAATTTTTGGAATACTCTTTTATACAATTATAAAATAACTTATTTACGAAATAAAATTAAAATTAGGAAGAAAAAGTCCAATTTTTATGTATTTAAACAAATAGACAATAAAGAAATGCTATACGGCTTCAACGTATTGGATGAATCAATTGATTTAAGAAAATTGTTAGCATCGGTACACGCAGGTAATGAAGGAATACCTTTTAAATCAGTCTATAAAACAAGAGAGTTTTTTTGAAATTAACCTAAAAATTTGAATTGTTTACCAAAAGTTTTGTTTATGAAAAGATATATTAGAGCAATTTGAGAAGAAAAGTATTATTTTTGAACAGATTACACTTTAACATAGCAAAAAACTCTATAAAATTCTTTCTTATCTAGTCGGGCAGATTGGTAATGAATAAAGGTCATTTTCTGTTGATTTTTTTAATATTCTTAATTTTTACCTTGCTTTTTACCAACTCAAATTAAATGCTTCAGATTCAATTTTAAGCCAAGAGTTAATCGATAGTTCATTTATTCTTACACAAAGATAGACAGACAACTTCTAAACGAGGTCATTTTAAACTTTGGAATTTGTCCAAATTTGGCTAGATAGAATGATTCGGTGACAGATATACTACTATTAAACAATTTGTCCTTTTTAGTTATATCTTTGCCAGAATTAATTATTTCGATATCATTATAAATTATTCACTTGAAATTCCTTTAAGTGGGAAAGAAAAATGAATTTGAGTATTATACCAGCTTAAATCCTGGTTGACAAGGCCAGAGATGATAAAACCTTTAGATAAATAGAATTTCTAAGTATAAAACATAAAATTAGCTGTATCGACTCGAATAACGTTTACTATTGGATGCTGTTCACCAAATACTTTAATATTGTTTAATATCATAGATTCTATCCCCTTTCCTTCAGTTAAACAAGAAATTTTTTCTGAATGAATAAAGAAGTGTTTAAATTTATTAATAATATAAAGAATAAAGAAAAAGCAAAAGTAATAAACAATGAAAAAGGTTAAAATAACATTTGGTATTTATTTTTTAATATGATAAAAGAATCAACTAAAATAATAGCATTTAATGAGTCAATAAAATGTTATTATTGCCTACGAAATCCTTCTTCAATACCCCATGATGATATTAAATACAATTTATTTCTTGAAAATACGAAAAAAGCACCTTATTCAGTATGTTATAATTGTTGGTCTATTTTAAGATCATTGAATATTAACGACGATTTATTTTTGACATTCATAAAAGATGAAGGAATAATTTCTAAACCGAAAACTGCTTTTAAATTTTCGATGATCGGACTATGCCAAGAAAGCTCTAAATTAATTGAAAAATCATTGCTAAAAGAGGAAAACCAATTACATTTAGAAGGATTTAGACATGATAATTATGGACAAATGCCAGTAAATTTACTAGTTATCGAATCTCCAGAAATGCTTATGTTCATATTCGAAATCTTAAAATCGAATTTAATTCCCGAAATGGTAAAATATTTTAGTAGATTAACTGAAATATATTTACTGGTACTAGACGATAATGATTTATTGAATTCAATAGATTTTCTTAGAGAATATAGACAGAAAAACTTGATGAATGGTAGTAAAATAGCAAATTCCTTCTCAATCTTATTAGGGTTGAATTTCAATAATTACAACAATGATAAAAGGCAAATATTGATTGATCTACAATCAGAATTTCAAGCAGGATATTGGTTTTTGATTGATTCTCATGGAAACAAAAAAGGCTCTTCGATTGTAAATATTACTAATTTATCAGATTTTTTCTTTATAGCTTGTAAGACTTATTTAGAACTCGATAATTAGTTTGAAGGTTTGGTTGCATACTTTCCTACTTACCATAATTTCCTTAAATTACGGATGAAATGCATAAAAAAGTTCACCAAAATATTTCTTAAAATAATTAGATTTATATACAATAATAGTAACCAAACCATTATCCAGCGAGAATAACAAGACAATTACCAGTAATATTTGCCTCAAAAGAAAGAATAAATGATTTAAAAATGTTTAAGTATACATACTTTAGGTATTTATGATAGCATTAATTCATTAGTCCCATTAGATACTGGTGGGCATATTACAAAAGCTATTTGGATTTCTGAAATTTTATTAATTGAAGGAATGGGTCATTTACATCCAGATGAACCTGATTTTCAGATTGTTAAAGCTACTCTGAAAAATATAAATAAACAATTTTTTCAGTTTGTTTATCTTATTTCGATGCATTTTCCACTTACAGAATTTTCCCTTAAATCTTAATCTGGATAGAGAATTTTGTATAAAGTTCCGTAAAAAAATAATTGTTTTTGCTTAACTCAATCAATGTTATTCTAAAGACTAAAAAGGAAGTAATAGAATTTTTATTTCAAATGTTTGAGTAAGTAATTTAATAGGTAAGTAAAATTTTTTAGTAATTAGCTCCAAAATTAATAATTTTTATTCAGTATTTTTGAAATTAAAAATTATAATCTTTTTGATCTT